>DATMML010000137.1 GCA_035570235.1 Vicinamibacteria bacterium
CAGATGCTGCTCCTTGTGGAGACTGCCGTCCAGCCTCTAAGGTGTGCTCCGCGCAACTCATTGTGCCAAATAAGAATAGGGCGGACGGCATGAGTTCTGCTTTTTGAACGCCTCATTGCCCAAGCAGAGTTCGGCCGCAAGACTCGATCCGCTTCGATCGGCGGCTGGAGTTCTACGCGGGCATTCTCACTAGCCGATTGAAAAAGAGTTCTTGGGCAACCCCGCGGGAATCGGGCTCATCGGGTGGCGACTCCACGTCCGTCAGTTCACCCACACCGCTGGTTCGTTTCTCTGCTTTCCGATTTTTCGAGGAGGCGTGAACGTCAATGAGGCACCTAACGAAGGCGTGGATCGCCGCAGCTTGCCTGCTGCTGGTCGGCTCCCCGCTTCTCGCCCAGACCACGGGGCGAATTGCGGGATCCATCGTAGACAATTCAAACGCCCCCGTGGCGGGCGCATTGGTGACCGTCACCAGCCCGAGTCTGCAGGGCGCTCTTTCCGGGACGACGGACACCAAGGGGGAGTTCCGCTTCCTGAGCCTCCCCCCCGGTAGCTACAAGATCAAGGCCGAGGTTCCGGGCTTCAAGACCGTTGAGCAGAGCAACATCGTGGTCGGCCTGGACCGCACGGTGTCTCTGGCCTTGAAGCTGGAAGTGGCGGCGGTCGTGGAGACCGTCAACGTCACCGGTGAGGCTCCGAATATCGACACCACCAGTAGCTCCACGGGCGTCAACGCGACTGCCGACCTCTTCAACCGCATCCCGGTGCAGCGCAACTTCGAAGACCTCGCCCGGGTCGCGGCCGGAACGCAAAAGGACAACGTGGGCACGGTCGTCTACGGCTCGAGCGGGGCCGAGAACCAGTTCATTATCGACGGTCTCAACACCACCGGCGTCCGCTCGGGAACGAACGAGAAAGATCTCAACTTCGACTTCATCCAGGAGATCGAGATCAAGACCGGCGGCATCCCTGCCGAATACGGCCGCATGACGGGGGGCGCCATCAACGTCCTGACCAAGTCCGGCAGCAACGAGTTCCACGGCTCCGCTTTCGGCTTCTTCGAAGGCAAGGGTCTTTCCTCCGACAACACCACGGCGCCGGATCGCCCCGCCACCACGACTACGGTCAACAAGATCGACCAGAAGTACGACTTCGGCGCCTCCCTCGGCGGCTACCTGGTGAAGGACTCCCTGTGGTTCTTCGGCGCCTACAACCGGGTCAGCCAGACGGACAACACCACAATCATCCAGCCGCTCGGGGTGCCCGGGAGCCCGGCGCTGGGCAGTGTCGTTCCCACCACCATCAACCACAACCTGTTCTCCGCGAAGCTCACCTGGAAGCTGACCGCCAACCACACCTTCACCGCCTCCGTCTTCGGAGACCCGGGCAAGACGGACGGCGCGATCTTCAGCACGGTTGAGACTCCGCATGTCATCTCCGGACCCCCCAGCACCTGGCAGGGGACGCTCGACACAGGGGCCACGGACTATGTCGGCCGCTACGATGGCGTGCTTGGCAACTCGTTCATGATTCGGGCCCAGTACGGCCGCCACAAGGAGACGTCCATCCCCGGCGGCCCGGGTACAAGCATCGCCCAGCTGCGCGACCAGACGGTCTCGCCCAACGTCCGTTCCGGCGGCTTCGGCTTCTTCTCGGACGAGACCTACACGCGCGACCAGGCCCGGGTGGACATCAGCAAGTTCTTGGGTAAGCACGAGATCAAGCTCGGCGGCGACATCCAGAGGATCAACGACGTCGTCCTGAACTACCAGGGCGGGGCCGGCCAGCTCATCTACGAGCTGGGTACGGCCGCAAATCCCTACTACCGGCACCGCTACTATGTGAACGATCTCGCCTCGGGCTACAACCGGAGCAACCCGGCGACTTGGCAGATCGCGCTGCCCCAGGACTCGGAGCCCAATACCCGCGATGGGTCTGCCTATCTCCAAGACAGCTGGAGGATCGCGAGCGGCTTCACGCTGAACCTGGGCGTGCGCTGGGAGCAGCAGCAAGTCAACAACCGGTTCGGGCAGCAGGCCTTCAAGATCAGCGACAACTGGGCGCCCCGCGTCGGTTTCGTGTGGGACCTCAAGAACAACGGAAAGACAAAGCTGTACGCCCACTATGGCCGGTACTACGAAGACATCCCGCAGGATATCAACATCCGCTCGTTCGGCGGCGAGGTCGTCTGCTTCTGCTACAACTTCAGCCCGAGCGCTTCCAACACCTTGCCCGACCCGAGCGCACCGCGTAAGTCGACGCTGCTTGGCGGGCCCGAGGCAGCCGATCCCAACCTCAAGGGCCAATACATTCACGAGTTCATCGGCGGGTTCGAGCAAGAGGTGGGACACGATTTCTCGCTTGGCGTCAAGGGCACCTACCGAAGCCTCGGCCGCGTGATCGAGGATTTCCTGGTGCCGGCTCAGGGGGTCTACTTCATCGCGAACCCCGGGGAAGGTACGCTCGGCCAGACGCTGGCCTTCTACGACGGCGTCCACACCGCGCCCTCACCCAAGGCCTCGCGCAAGGAGTTGGCCTTCGAGGCCACGGCCAAGAAGCGGTTCAGCAACAACTGGCAGCTCCTCGCGAGCTACGTCTGGGAGAAGCTGGAAGGAAACTACGACGGCACGTTCCAGAACTCGACCGGGCAGCTCGACCCCAACATCAACTCCGCCTTCGACTACGCGGACTTCCTGGTCAACGCCGATGGGCGCCTCTCCGCGGAGCGCCAGAACCAGCTCAAGTTCGACGGCAGCTACCAGTTCTCCTCAGGGGCGCTCAACGGGCTCAACATCGGGCTGTCCACCTACTGGTTCTCCGGCCTGCCCCTCACCGCGTACGGCTACTCCTTCGCCTACGCCAACTGGGAGTACTACTTGACGCCCCGGGGCTCGCTCGGACGCGGGCCATCGAACTGGGAGGCCAACCTCCACGTCGACTACCCGATCAAGGTGGGGGCGAAGCAGCGGCTGAACATCATGGTGGACGCGTTCAACGTGTTCAACCGCCAGGCGAACATCCAGCTCGATCAGCGCTACAACCTGGTACAGGACGGACCGTGCGCGGGCGTCCCCGGCAGCCTCTGCAACGGCGACGGCGGCATCGCCACGGTGGGGAACAGCTTGACGCCGGTCGGACAGCTCAGCAACCCCGTGGCCACGGCCACCAACCCCGACTTCTTGAAGAAGGGCACCAACTTCACCCTTCCACGGAGCGTCCGGGTCGGACTCCGTTTCACGTTCTAGACGTCTCGGTCGTTCGCGACAGGGGCCTCCTTCGGGGGGCCCCTGCCGCGCTCTTATGCTAGTCTGACCGCTTGAGCCGCCGCCGCCGTTTCGCCGCCGCATGCCTCCTGGTCGCGTCCGTCACGCCGGTGCTCCTTTGGGTCGTCAGCCGGGAGCGACGTCCCCGCTCCGCGACCCCTCCCCTCGTGCCCCCCCGGCCGGAAGTAGCGGCCCTGGCCCGCGCCGGGAGGCCGGTCATCTTCGTCGGCCTCGACGGGGCGGACTGGGAGTTGCTCGACGAGTACACGGCGTCGGGTGTGATGCCGAACCTCGCCGCCCTCGTTGCCGAGGGTGCCGGAGGCGTGCTCGAGACGATTCAGCCCCCACTCTCTCCCCTCGTCTGGACCACCATGATGACGGGCGTGAGCCCGCTCGCGCATGGGATCCTCGACTTCACCCGCTTCAACCCGCAGAGCGGCCAGAAAGAGCCGATCACCTCCGACGAGCGCCGCGAGCCCGCAATTTGGAACATGGCGAGCGCGGCCGGCAAGAGGGTGGGAGTGCTCGGCCTCTGGGCCACCTACCCGGCCGAGCCCGTCAACGGGCTCATGGTCTCTGACCGCTCATTCTCATTTCTCTTCCAGGAAAAGGAGCCCCCTCCCGGCATCGTCTTCCCGGCCTCCCAGGAGATGGGAGTACGCCAGGTACTGCGCCGGGTCGAGGGGGAGGTCGGGCTTGCCGAGATGCAGGCGTTCCTGCCTTGGCTTAGGGAAACGGAGTACCGCCGGCACCTGACCAGCGATGACCCCTACGGCCATCCCATCAGCGCGCTACGGCGGATAATCGTCGAGACGCGTGTGTACGATGAGCTCGCGCGCACGTTCCTTGCGAGCGACCGGCCGGATCTCGCCATTGTCTACCTTGAGGGAACCGACACCATCGGGCACGTTTTTGCTCCCTACGCAACGCCCCGCCAAGCTGACATCGCGGTCGAGGACTACGAGCGCTACCACGCCGTGCCCGACATTTACTTTCGTCAGGTGGACGGTTTGCTCGGTGAGTATCGACGACTCGCCCGCGCCGCGGGCGCCATCTTGATGATCGCGTCGGATCATGGCTTCGCCTGGCGGCAGGGACGACCCACCCTCTCGAGCTTCGCCATCTCGACCGCCGCGAAATGGCACCGCAAGACGGGCATCTATCTCCTATGGGGAACGGGTATCGTGCCTGCCCCGGCACACCCCCAACGCGGGAAGGTCACGCAAGTCTGTGCCACGCTCCTCGCGCTTCTGGGCCTGCCCTCCGCCACGTATATCGAGGGCCCGCCCCTGCCCGGTGCGCCAGCTTCGCTGACCGCGCGCTTCGACTATCGGGCGTCTTTCCAGCCCTCCTCGGTGGCGCTCGCTTCGCATCCCCGGGCGGATGCGCAGGCAATCGAAAAGCTCCGCGCCCTCGGCTACGTGGGGGCGGCGGAGGCGCTCTCCGCCCCTGAGGCCGCGCGGGCGGCAGGCTCGCGGCGCACCGCCGGTTCCTACAATAACGAGGGCCTCATCCTCAAGGACGAGGGCAAGCCCGAGCAGGCGATCACAGCCTTCGAGAGCGCTCTCCGCCTGGACAAGAACCTCGCCTCCGCTCTCTGGAACCTCAGCGACCTGCTCTTCGCACAGAATCGCGACCTCGACCGCTCCGACGATCTCTTGCTGCGGGCTTTCGCCAACGGTATGCCGGAGGCCCCGCGCTTTCTCGTGGGACGCGCGATCGGCTACCAGCGAGCGAACCTAGTCGAGCGCAGTCTCAAGCTGATGGCGCGGGCCGCCGTGGCCCGCCCCGACGAGCCTGAGGTCTGGCTCTTCCAGGGCCGCTATCGTGTTGAAAAGGGCGACTGCCGCGGCGCGCTCGGCGACTTCCAGAGGGCGGTGCGGCTTTCCCCCAAGAACCCGGCGGCCTACGCCTCCGAGGGGCTGGCACGCCTCTGCATGGGCGATCGCGTCGGCGCCCGGGAGAGCTTCGAGCGCTCTCTCCAGTTGGACCCCGTACAGCCGAAGCTCCTCGAATACCTAACCAAGCTGTAATTGAAGACGGGCCTGACGCCCGTCAGGAGACGGCGATGCTAGCCCAACCGCGGACAAGGGTCGAACCGGTGCTCCTCCTCGGCATCCTGTTGCTGGGGGTCGCATCCTCATCCCCTGCCGTCGGGGACGGGGATGCCAGACGAGAGGCGCTCCAGCACTACCGGGCGGGCGAGGCCGCACTGTCCTCAGAGCACTTTGATGAGGCGGTCGCAGAGTTCCAACAGGCCATTTCCCTCGACCCGCTGCTCGTGATGGCGCACTATGGCCTAGGCCAGGCCCACATGGCGCTTAAGGAATACCCCGAGGCTGTGCGCGCCTACCTCAGCTGTCGAAAGGCATTCGAGGATGATCTGGCGAGCCGCTTTCAGAGTGAGATGGAATGGGGGCGGAGGCTGGACGACCAGATTAGAGCCCTCGAGGACCAGATCGCGATATTGAGCAGCGGCCGGCCCAGCGCGGGATACCAACGGCCCTTGAGCGCGGCCAACGTCACGAACCTACAACTGCAGATTGACACCCTACGCGCGCGCCGCAAGGTTGGCGCCTCCGCGCCCCTCAAGACGCCGCCCTGGATCTCCGTGGCCCTGGGCAGCGCCTATTTTAGAAGCAACGACTTTCCCAACGCGGAGCGCGAATACAAGACGGCTCTCGATGCCGACCCCAAGATCGGAGAAGCCCACAACAATCTCGCTGTCGTTCAAATGCTGACCGGGCGGCTGGAGGAGGCGGAGCAAGAGCTGAAGCTCGCCGAGAAGGCGGGCTTCCGTGTTAGTCCCGCGCTCAAGAAGGATCTTCAGAACCGGAGGCAGCAGCCCGACCACTAGAGAGGGGGGCTCGCTTCTGTTACGCTTCTCCTCGGGCCTGTAGTTCAGATGGTTAGAACGGCCGGCTCATAACCGGTTAGTCGAAGGTTCGAGTCCTTCCAGGCCCAATTTCAGTGAGTCCCGCGGGATGGAGGATGGCTCCCGATCCAGGAGCAATCGCTCGGGGGCTTCCCGATGCGGCAGGCGTCCAGTCCGTCCCCCGATAGACGGCCGGACCAAGCGCCCGGGCCAGGCCTCGAGATCGTCGGGACGGGTAGGGCTTGCCCGGCAGAGTCCCTCGCCGGGCAAGTCCCCCCACGGTTCCAAATCATCACGAACATATCCGGGACTCTCGGTAGAAGCGGCCTACTCCTCCCCGCCCGCGGCCTCCTCCCCTCGTATCCGCAGCCTCTCCGTCCGGAACTGCGCCAGCAGTTTCTCGCGCTCGCGGCTCAGGTCTTGGCCGTTGCGGGCGCTGGGGTAGGGGACCTTGTCCCCCACGACTCCCTGCCAGAGGATGAGGTTGTACCGCGAGCTGTCCAGACGGTCCTCCACATCGAAGTTGAACGCGCGGGTCTTCTCCGCCCAATAGGAGGCATCATGACGGGGGGCGGTGTAGAGCGCCCACAACGGATCCTTGTCCTTCGGAGCCTTCCTCCCGGTCTGTTCCAAAGGCACCGGCAACTGCGTGGTGCGGAGAATCTCGGGGACGATGGCCTGGAAGTCCCAGCGGGCGTTCTTCTTGTCGAAGACTTCCAGCATGGGTTCGTCCGTGGCGTCGAAAGTCCCCAGGTGATCCATGCCGAGGATGTCCACGATGGTCGCGACCATGCTGACCGTGGTGTAGCGCTTGGAAACCACCGCTCCTTGGCGGACGTAGGGCCCCGCTACGAAGGCGATGCTCCGGTGAGCGTCCACGTGGTCGGGCCCATCCTGGGAGTCATCCTCCACCACGAAGACGAGAGTGTTGCCGCGGTAGCGCTTGCTCTTCGCTACTCTCGCCACGATCAAGCCGACCGCGTAGTCGTTGTCGGCGGTTTGTGATTCCGGCGTGTTGACCCCGGCAATGGCGGTTCCAAAATTGCCGGTGTGGTCGTGCATGACGCGAACGAACTCCAGATTGGGAAGCTTGCCGTTCGCCTCGAAGTTGTCGAATTCACGCTCCCATTCCTGCACTCGGTAGAAATCCGGGAACTTGTTGTCATAGCCCCGGAAGTAGGGGTCGGTGACGGCCTGGAGGGCCGCCTTGGTCGGGAACGCCACCTTCGTACCCGAGGCAAACGGGTCCGTAAGAGTGGGTGGAATGAACCCGGGGAAGGAGGCCGGAATCGAGTATCTGGCCAAGTCGATGAAGAACCCGTAGTTGCGCACCCGCAAACCCGCCCTCAAGGCCGCGTTCCAGAGGTAGCCCGCTCCCTCCTCGCCCTCGGCGCTGTCGGGGGCGGACACGTCTGCGCTGCCGGGCAAAAGGTTGGGATCCGCCGGGGTCAGCGGGTTCGCGGCTTGCCGATCCGCGATGTTGCCGTAGCCGACGTTGAGGTTGCGGTTCGTTCCCTCGTAGTCGTAATTGAGCCCGCGCCCCGCGTAGTTGATGGGCTCTGTCTTCTCGATGGTGTCGGCCGCCCTCGCCGAGGTGGACCAGTTCCACCCGTCTCCGCTGACCTCCCCGCTGTCGTAGAAGTTGTCGAGGTCGACGAACTTCTCGGCCAGGGCGTGCTGATTCGGCGTGAGGGGTTTGGGATAGACGACGATCGAGGGATCTCCGTTCCCCTTGCTCAAGTCGCCCAGGATCTGATCGTAAGTCCGATTCTCCTTGACAATGTATATGACGTGTTCGATGTGGCTGCGGAGAAAGGCCTTCATTCCTTCGTCTGACTCCCGCTCCCCGCGGGAGCGATAGCGGTTGTTCCGCGCCACTTGCTCGGTGAGGTCCTCGAGCTCGCTGCTCGGGGGCGCGGGCAGGGTCAAGAACCCCGCCTTGGTGAGCTGCCAGACGTACTGGTTGGCGCCGTTGCACGCATTCTCATTCCCGCCCGGTTGCAGGGAGGCCGCGTCGCGGCAGTTCTGGGGGTTGGGGCCGGCGTTGCTCTTGCCGTTCACCACGTAGAGCGTGGCCCCGTCCGCGCTGACGCTGACCGAATTAGGATACCAGCCGGTAGGGATCAGGCCGATGACCTCGCCCACCTCGTCGTCTCCGCCCCCTAGCCGGACTACGGCCAGGGAGTTTGCCCCCCCGTTCGTCACGTAGAGCCGCTCCTCATCGGGGGAGAGGGCCAGGCTGTTGGGGCTGCTGCCCTTGTAGCCACCGCTATTGGGGAAGACTGACTTCGGAGCCGTAGTGTTGACCTCCCCCACGACCTTGTGGCTTCCCGTCGCAATAACGGCCACGGCGTCGCGGCTGGACTCGGCCACATAGAGCCGGGTCTGGTCGTGGTTGAGGATCAGGCGCGTCGGTTGGCCCTTGAGGGGGATGCGGTCGCTGACCACGGGTGTGTTCGTGGAGATGTCTACGACCACGACCTCGCGGTCCCGGGCGCTCGAGACGAACGCCGTGCGGTTGCCCTGGATCGCGACCCAGACCGGAAATTCGCCTCCGGGTGTGCCCTGTCCCGGGCGCAGGTCGAGCTCCGCCACTTTGGCGCGGCTTGTGAGATCGATCAGGCTCAGCGAGTCGTTCTCGTAGTTGACGACGACCAGGCGCTTGCTGTCTGCGGTCACGGCGAGCCCCATGGCTCCCGGTGAGATCGATCCCAAACCCAACGCCTGCCCATGTCCCAAGGCCACGGGGGGAACGCTCTCCTCCCAGCCGCCAGCACCCATGCGGAAGGTGTGTACGTTGTCGTCGGGGCCCCCGGAGACGTGGAACTCCCGCCCGTTCGCGCTCCAGGCGAGTCCGTCAAATGCGTTCGGGACTTGCAGGACCTGCAGCTGCAAGGGCCGCAAAGCAGAGATATCGAAAACGAAAATGTATTCGTTGGACTCCGCGGGATTGGTGTTGCCCAGCTGGGGGCCGGAGGAGAAGTTCTGGCTGTTGTAGCCGCTGGTCAGGATCAACAGGGTCTTCCCATCGGGGCTGACGGCGGTGGTTGCCGCCTGTCCGGCCGTAAAGGAGGGATCAGAGGAGAGTCCGGGATTCAAAGGCTGAAAGAGAGAGCCGGGGGCGGCGGTGGGTGTAATCCGTACGCCGGTGGGAATGAAAATTCCCCCCGCGGGGTCGTCTTCTTCCCCCGCAGACGAGGGCTGGTTGGCGAATAGCGTCAGTGCGGATAGAAGCAAAAGGCACAGCTTAGGGAGCGGAGCGCTCTCCAGTCGCATGATCCACCTCAATTTCCAGTCGGTTTCAGCCCCGTCGCTCGAACCGAAGGCCGCCAGATGGGCGCCCGTGGTTGCCGAAGACGCCCCTAGGCTAGGAGTGCGGCGTGGCAGAAGTTCTATCGGCCTATGAACATTGAGTGAATTCTCAGGCGGCTGGACATTCCTTGTTGCGTGAAGAGACCGCGCGCACAAGAAGCACGCGGTTCTGGGATGCATCTTGCTCACGTCAATTGGAGCTCTCAACCTCACACGGCACTTGATCGAGAATCGATCGAGCTCCCGCCGTGCCCCGCCTGGGATTACTTGCTCGGGGAATCCCCTACGTCGATGCGGGCTCACCTTCCCTCGAAGGCCTTGAGCACGGGACGCCGGCGGGCCAATCACGGTCCCGTGGCATCCCGTTCACGGCGTCGTCACTCTGAGTCCCTAGACTTGCGCCCGGACTCTTGGGCGGCGTTGGTGAACTAGAATCGCCAACGGTCGTGATAAAAGAGGGGTGGCGACTCCGTCGCCTGGCGCTACTCTGTACGCTCCATTGGGGGGGCGGGATGCAGGGCCTCTCCGTGGATCACCAGCCGATCGTTGGCCTTCCACGGATCGCGAGTTAAGGCGGTTCGGCCGCGAGCGGCAACAGCTGAGCTCTCACAGAGCCCCAAAGACTCGGACGGTGACGAAGTGCTGCGCAGGAATTGGGCCGTGTTTGTTGTCGGACTAGTGCTCTCGATGGCACCCGCAGCCTCTTCCCAAAGCAACACCACGGGAACGCTGTCGGGACGCGTGGTTTCCACGGACGGGGTGCCGATCCCATCCGTTTCGGTGACGGTTGAGTCGGAGAGCATGCAGGGAAAGCGCCGGGCCTACACCTCGACCCGCGGAGACTACATTCTTCCGCTTCTACCTCCCGGGGACTACGGGGTCGTGTTCGAACGCACGGGTTTTCAAAGTCTTCGGGAACATGTCCGGATCGCCATTGCCCAGTCGGTTCCCTGTACGGTGACGCTGAGAGTCGCCCCCCTCACGGAGGAGGTCACAATCGACGAGAGGTCCTTGGGGGACTTCACGCGAACGCTGCCGCTTGTGTCGAGTTACCAGGCGGCCCTCATTGAAAAGCTGCCTCTCGATCGAACCCTGACCTCCGCGGCTCTGCTTGCCCCCAATGCCCGGCCCACCGGGCCGGCGGGGGCGATTACGATCTCCGGGGCCGTTTCGTACGAGAGCCTCTATCTGATCGACGGGGTGGTGGTAAACGACAATCAAACCGGGCAGCCCAACCCCCTCTTCATCGAGGACGCCATCCAGGAGACCTCGATCAGCGCCGCGGGCGTGTCCGCGGAGTACGGCCGCTTTACCGGAGGGGTAGTGAACGCGATCACGAAGTCGGGGGGGAATGACTTCAGCGGCTCTTTCCGCACCACCCTCAGCAACGATGCGTGGACGGCCTTGACCCCGTGGCCGGGGGACGGACGGGTCAACAATTTAGTTCCGACCTATGAGGCCACGCTGGGCGGGCCGGTGGTGAGGGACAAGCTGTGGTTCTTCGGGGCGAGCCGGCTCTCCGATCCCCGGAACAGCGCGAGCACGGCCTTCACCAACATCCCCTACGTCTTCGAGAATGATGAGAAGCGGTACGAAGGGAAGCTGACCTACACCCCGAATCCGAGGCACACTCTCAAGGGGTCCTTTACCCAGATCGACCTGGACCAATTCAATCGCGCCTCCGGCGCCGTCATGGACCTCGCCAGCTTGAGTGACCGGAGCAACCCCCAACAACTGCTCTCCTTCAACTATGCGGGGGCCCTGAAGGAGAACCTATTCCTGGAGGGCCAGTTTTCGCAACGGAGCTATTCCCTGGTGGGATCGGGCTCTAAATTCACGGATCTCTTGCGGGGGACGATCCTCATCGACCGGCAGCGGGGCAACGCCCGATACCATTCCCCGAGCTCCTGTGGGGTCTGTACCACCGAGCAGAGGGACAACTATGACCTGCTGGCCAAGGGCACCTATTTCCTTTCCACCGAAAGCCTGGGCTCCCACAACCTGGTCTGGGGGGGCGAGGTCTTCAATGACCGGCGCTTCGACGATCAGTACCCTTCGGGAAGCAACTACCAGGTCTTCGGCACCACGACCATCATCCGCGGCGGCGCCGTCTTCCCCCTCCTCAACAATGACGGGACCACATTCATCCGCTGGTCTCCGATATTCACGCACACCCAAGGAACGAACTTTAAGACCTACTCCACGTTCGTCACCGACGCCTGGCGGCTCAATGGCCGCGTGGGGTTCCAGGTGGGCCTTCGCTACGACAAGAATGGAGGCACGGACAGCGTGGGGAGGACGGTCGTCAAGGACAGCGCCCTGAGCCCACGCCTCTCCGTGACCGTGGACCCCTGGGGGGACGGCGAGTGGACGCTCAACGCGGGGTACGGCCGCTTTGTCGCGGGGATCCTGGTGACGGTGGCGGACGGCAGCTCCCCTGGGGGCCGGGCGGCTACGATCGACTTCGATTACCGCGGTCCCGCCATCAACAGCGACCCCACGGCCGTGAGCCTGGTGGACCAGAACGATGCGATCCAGGCCGTTTTCGACTGGTTCAACGCGAACGGGGGCACCAACCGGCCCCCCCGCGGCACGCCCATCGTCCCCGGCCTCACCAGCGTGATCCGGGACTCGCTCGGTTCTCCGAGCGCGAAGGAGTGGACGCTGGGGGTGAGCCGCAGGTTGGGGGCGCGGGGCTCCTTCCGGGTCGACGGGATCTACCGGGTTTTCGGCGATTTCTACTCCGATCGCGTGGACCTCTCTACGGGACAGGTCACGGACCGGGCGGGCCGGGTGTTCGATCTGGACGTGATCGAGAACAACAACGACGTCCACCGGAACTACAAAGCCATCGCCGCCCAAATCACGTACCGACTCAGGGACCGGGTCGGGCTCGGAGGCAACTACAGTCTCTCCGAGACCTCTGGCAACTACGACGGAGAAGCCCCCGGGCAGACCAACGCCTCACCCCGGCTCTACCCCCAGTACACCGACGGGCGCTGGAATCGGCCGTCCGGAGACCTTGCCTCCGATCAGCGTCACAAGGCGCGGATCTGGGTCACCTGTGACGTCCCCCTCCCCCCGCGGCTGGGGGGGCTGAGCCTGGGCGCGTTGGAGTTTCTTAGCTCCGGCACGCCCTACGGGGCAGTGGGCCCCGTAGATAGCCGGCCCTTCGTGACCAACCCGGGCTACGTCAACCCACCGGCGAGCGTAGCCTACTACTTCACGGCCCGGGATGCCTTTAGAACCGACACCACGACGCGCACCGATTTCGTCCTCAACTACTCCCACCGGGTGGGTCTGGGCAAGCGGGCCGAGCTCTTTGTCCGGGGGACGCTCCTGAACGCCTTCAATCAACAGGGCATCGACAATGCCAGCGCCCTCGACCAGTCCGTCCTCACCGCCAACAACGACCCTCAACTCCTGCGCTTCAACCCGCTCGTCGACGCTCCCGTTAGGGGAACCAACTGGGCGTTTGGAAAGGCGTTCGGCAAGCCCCTCAGCCGCTTGGCTTACCAGCTTCCCCGCACGTTCGGCGCATCGGTGGGGTTCCGCTTCTGAAACAAGAGCGGCCCGCGACGCTCGACAGCCCTCGTCGCGCCCGAGAAGGCTCGCCCCGGGGCCGCCTCAATACCGTCGCTGCCCCTGCCTACTTGATCTGCTCGAGCGCCTTCTTCGCCAGGTCGGCCTGCTGCCCCGTCGGCGCCAGCTCCAGGATCTTCTTGAAGTCCGCCCGGGCGTCTTCCATCTTGCCGAGGTGCACGTACCCGAGACCGCGCTGGTAGTAGGCGTCGAGGTCCTTGGGGTCAACCGTCAGCGCCTTGGTGAAGTAGCGGACCGCTTCCTCGGTGTTTCCCGCCCCGAGGAAGTCCAGCCCGATATTGAAGAAGACGTCGGGGTTCTTGATCGTGCTCTCGTCGATCCCCGCCAGGAGCTCACGCCCGCGGTCGGTCATGCCGCCGGCGAGGGCGGCCTGGGCGGCAATTACGCGGATCTGAACGTTGTCGGGCTGCGCGGCAAGCGCCTGCTCCAAGTGCGGGAGTGCTTCCTTGTAGTTCTTCTCCGCGTAATAGCAGAGCCCGATTCGCTGGTGAATCGTGGAGGCCTGTGCCGGCATTGTCGCCAGCAGCCTCTCGAATTCCGCGCGGGCCTCGGGGAAGCGGCGTTCCTGGAAGGCGACCTCGGCTTTCTCGATTGCGGCCTTTATCTCCGGCGGCGGGCCGGACGGCGCCGCCTTGGCCAGCTTCAGCTCCAATGGGGCCAGGCGGCTGCTCTCGCTCGGCAGCTTCACGCTGATCTGCTTGGTCACGTATCCGTCCAGTTGAAAATCGAAGTTCCAGGTTCCGGCGGCAATCCCGCCCAGTACCCAGTGACCCTTCTTGTCCGTCTTGAGCGTGGTCTCCCCTTGGCGCTCGGGGAGGATGGCCTTCACGGTCACGCCTCCGAGGGGGGCCCCGCTTTCGTCCAGGACCCTGCCTTCCATGCGTCCGGTACCCCTCCAGTCCTGCGCGTGGACGGGAGTGGCGAGGGCGACCACGACCAGTATCGGCATCATTCGAGCGGGGCCCATTCGGCCACCTCCTGTTGCAAGAGCGCGCTCACGGTACAATGGCGGCCCGCTCGCCGCAAGGCCCGCGGTGCCAGCCCCCGCCGGCGGGCCGCGGTCTTCCTCGGCGGGGCCCGAGCCCCCGCGGGCGGCCTCCAGCGCTATCGATCCCGCTTCAGGAGCACGAAGCCGGCCGGGGTGTCGAGGATCGGGCTGACCTCCCCCGGCCCGAGCGCCGCTGCCGCGCTCCGCAGCGGCTCGGCCAGTTCCTCCACCCTCACGTTTCCGAGGTCACCCCCTTCCGCGGCGGAGGCGTCAGCGGACTCCAACCGCGCCACGACGGCGAACGACTCGCCTGCCTTCAAGCGCGCCGCGATCTTCTCCGCCTGCGCCCGATCCGAAACCCGGAGCAGGCGCAGGCGCACGGACCCCGCGGGGGCGGGAGCCAGCCGGTCGTGTGCCAGGTCGAGGCTGGCGCGCGCGTGGGGGTAGTCGGGGGCCTGCTGCACGAGCCGAGACAAAAGGGGCACCGCGGCCTCCGCCCGCCCCGCGCGGAGCTCCACCATGCCCAGGTAGAAGAGCGCGTCGGCGTCGTCGGGCTCGAGCCGCAGCGCTTCCTTGAACGCGCGTGCCGCGTCCTCCTCCCGCCGGAGCGCGCCCAGGGCCAGCCCGCGGGCGACGTGCCCCTCGACCAAGTTCGGATGAAGGCGTAGCGCCTCCTCCGCCTCCGCGAGCGCTTGGGGGACGTCTCCGAGGTTGCGGTGGAGGTTCGCGAGCTCGACGTGTAAGCGCGGGTCCGTGGCGTCAATGCGGCGCGCCTTTTCCAGGATCAGCCGCGCGCCTGCCAGATCCCCCCGCCGGAGGAGGATGCTGCCCTTGGCCCGCAGCAACTCGGGGTTTTGGGGCGCCACCGCTAGTCCCTTGTCCAGCGTGGAGAGCGCCTTCGCGTCCTGCCCGGCCCCCGCGTAGGCTTGGCCGAGCCATGCGTACATGGGAGCGGCCGCCAGCCCCGAGACGGTCCGCCGCGTGGGCGCCATCTGGGCCGCCTTCTCGAGGTGCGGGATCGCCTCCACGAAACGGCGCTTCTCCAGCAGGCAGCGGCCGAAGTAGTACTCGACGTTGAACGAGGGAATACCCGTGTCGCCGGCCAGGCGGCGGAAGAGGCGGAGGGCGCCGTCGAGATCGCGCGCGTTGTAGAGCCGCATGGCCTCCCGCATGTCCCGCTGGTACGCCTGCACCTCGCGGAACTTGTCCTTGGGGTCGGCGCCCGAGGCGCTGCTCCCGGGGGCGGGCCCTCCACCGACGTAACCAAGCGTGGCCAGGCGGGCGGCCGCGTCCGGGTCGAGCGCGGGCTGGATGGGTGCGACACCGGCCCGCGGGTCTAGCGTCGCCAGCCGCCCGCGGATCGCGCTCGCGACCGAGGCCCGCTCCTGGGCGAGGTTTCGCGTCTCACCGGGGTCCTCTGCGAGACGGTACAGCTCGGCGCGCGGCGCCTCGATGTACTTCCATCCCTCGGCGCGTAGAGCGCGCAGGGGCGCGTAACCGAAATGGATTTGGGGGTAAAGCGTCTCCGTGTAGGACTCGTTGTCCGGGATGCGCCCGTCCTGGCGCAGGAAGGCCGCCCGGGAGGCGCCGCTTGTGGGTGGGGGCACAACCCCGGCGAGCTCCAGCACCGTCGCGAAGAGGTCCACGCTCCGGAACTGGCCGCGTACCCGTGTTCCCGAGGGCAGCCGGCCGGGCCAAGAGAAGAGCAGGGGGACCCTCAGGGTGGAGTCATAGACGAAGAACATGTGCTCGTCCTCGCCGTGCTCCCCGAGACCCTCGCCGTGGTCGGCGGTGGCGACGACCAGCGTCTGGCCCCGCAATCCCTTGGCGTCCAGCCAGGCGACGAGCCGCCCCAGCTGAGCATCGGCGTAGGCGACCTCCCCGTCGTAGGGCGCCTTCGCGAAGCGCTCCCGCCACGGCGACGGCGGCTCGTACGGGGCGTGGGGATCGAAGAGGTGGACCCACAGGAAGAACGGCCTCGCGCGTGGCCGCGCTAGCCAGGCGAGGGCGTGGTCCAGGACCTCGGCGGCTTTCCGTTCGGTGCGTGCCTCGCGCGTGGTGGCATCCCCCATCCCGAAGGGGTCGTCGAAAAGGGTGAAGCCCCGGTCAAGCCCCGACGGCCGCGCCACGGGGTAGGCGCCGATGAAGCCTGCGGTGTCCCAGCCGTGGTCCCGGAGCACCGAGGCCAGGGTGGGGATCGCGGGCGGAAGCGGAGGAGAGTAGTTGTCGCGAATGCCGTGCTCGTAGGGGTAGCGGCCGGTCATGATCGACGCGTGCGAGGGCCGCGTCTGGGGCACCTGCACGACCGCGTCCTCGATGAGCACCCCCTCCCGCGCCAGCCGGTCTAGAGTGGCCGTCTCCCCGGCCCGGTAACCATAGGCTCCGACGTGGTCGGCGCGAAGGGTGTCGATGGTGACGAGCACGACGTTGGGGGCGCTGGCGACGGCCAGCAGGAGGGGGGCGAGGACCACGCTCCATTATGAGCCGCCCGGCAACGCCTGTGTGGCCTCCTGGGGGCGGTCTCTTGAACAGTCCATCGGCCCACGCCGTGCGCACCGACGTTGGCCGTGCTGGGGAGGCGGCCGGGCTTGCTTCCTGGCCAAGCGCCCGCTCGCGCACATGGTCTCGTGCGATGGCACGCCGGAGGACTGGTACCCCAAGCCCGTCCTGCGGGCCGCAATCGGCATAGGGGCGCCGGGTTACTCCGGCGGCCCCTGCCCCACCACCCGGCGAGCGGGTCCGCACCGGGCGGTTCGTGAAGTTGAGGTCATGCGCGGAGCCTGGGTAGGCCCAACACGTCGAAATGCGACGTGGTCAGCACGTTGTGAAGGCCCATGCTCGCGTTCTTCCACCATCGGCGCGTGTTGGCCGCCCCGGGTCGGTCGCCCTTCCGCAGTTGCGGTTCGCTTCGTTTGCGATGGCCTGCTTGCGGGAGGACTCGCACCTCCAAGGTGATGCCCATGCTGGGCGCACCAAGTGAAACGGCCCCGGGGACAACCCCCGGGGCCGTGAACGGAGACGACGGGAAGGCCGACTAGAAGCTGAGACGCGCGCCGACCCGAACGATGCGCGGGCTCATGATCTCGTTGATGCGGCCGAATGTTCCGGTGTTGACCTGGCGGTTCACCTGCAGCACGGTATTCGCGTTGAAGATATTGAACGCCTCCGCGCTGAAGGTTACGGCCGCCCCTCCGAGCTTCACGTTCTTGGCCAGGCGCAGGTCGAGGTCCCACACGTTGTCGTAGCGGACGGCGTCGACCAACGGAGTGGCCAGGACATGGAGGACCCCGTCCCCGCCCGCCCTCACGGTGATGTACTCCGGCTCGATCTGGCCCTGACGGCCGAAGACCGCACCCGAGAACTCAAAGTCCCAAGGGAGCTGGACGAGAGCGTTGGCGTACACCTGCCAAGTCGGGCTCGTGTAGTAGGTCTGAGGACCCGACCCCGCCGACTGGATGGCCACCAGGTCGTTGGTCAGGGAGTTGTGGTCAGTGGGGGTGGGGTTGCCCTGGGGAGCGGTGAAAGCGCTTGAGTTGCCGATGGGGCCCCAAGCCCCGTTCACCGGGGTCACACCGGAGTCGTAGCTCTGCTTAAACAGGTTGTAGGTCACGGCCACGCGCCCCATCCACTTGTTCGACAGGCGCTTGGTCAGGGTCAGGTCAACACCGTTGAAGTTCTGGCTGTAGCCGGGCTGGTTGGTCAGGATGCGGCCGCCGTTGCCCGCCGCGACGAGGGCCGCCGGTGGTGCAAACGCCTGGACGGTCATGCCGTGCGAGGTCACCGGCGCCACCGCCACGTACTGGTTCGCCGTGATGATCGGGCACGTGCCTATGGTCGGATTCGTGGGGTCGCTGCAAGCGCCGGACAGGCGCGGCCGGTAGGCGAAGTCGCTGTTCTTGCGGTACACGTACGCCACGCCCAGCGCGAAGTTAGGCATCAGCTCGCGGTCTATGCCGGCGATGATCTCGTTGGTGTGCTCCGCCTGGTAGTTCCGGTCGACCTTTTGTGGCGTGGAAGCCGAACTCGGGTTCGCGGGGTTGACGCCACCATAGCTGTACTGGAACTGGTCGAGCAGCACCTCGTTGGGCTGCACGTAGCGGTCGCCGTTGAGGTCGTTCCAGCCGTAGACAAGGGCACCGGAGGACACGGGGTTCTCGATGGTCACGTTGCCGAACGAGAGCTGCTCGGCGTAGCGGGAGTAGGATAGCCGGCCCACCGTCTTTTGCTGGGCGTCGAAGGCGTAGCTCAAGCCCACGCGGGGCGACCAGTCCTTCCAGTTGATGGTGTACGTGCTGTCGCCGGCGTAATTAAGGGCCGGCAGCACGTTGATCAGGCCCACGTTGCCGGGGACCTGGCTGCCGTCGTTCTTGGCCTCCTGCTGGTCGAAGCGCACGCCGACGTTCAAGGAGAAGCGGCTCTTGGTGTAGACGTCACCAATATAGAAGTCGGAGTACCTGCCTTCGTAGTTGCTGAGCCCGTCGCGGTGAACCTTGGCGAGGATGTTGCCGCCGACGGGATCCCAGTTGCCGCTGAGACCATTGCCGTTGTAGTGGGTCTGGGTGGTGGACGTAACCTGGCGGTAGCCGAACCCGAACTTCAGCTCGTTGTTGCCGCCCATGCCCTTAAAGAAGTAGTTGCCGTCTGCGTTGATCGTCTTCTGCGGGCGCGTCTGGGTGATGGTGGCGTAGCTGCCGATCAAATTGCCACCCTGGTAGTCGTAGGTGAAGCTCTGGTTCGCGCCGCCGGCCGCGATAAGCCCGAAGCCGGTGTTGTAATACGCCGCCTTGGCAGACACGAAGAAGTTGGGGGAGAACGTCTCGTCGACCTGTAGCTTCCAGAATCCATGGTACGGGTTGTCCGAATACAGGTTGCCCTGGTTCCACAGGGAGCTGGGCTCCTCGTTGAGGCCGGTCGCGCTGCCGATCCCTGTAGAGCGCCCGAACTTCTCCTTCGCCCCGTTGAACCAGAAAGCGGAGACCATCGTGTTGCTCGTGGCCTGCCAATTCAGCTTCCCGTTGTAGGAGGTGAGCCGGGTCTGGTCCGGGTTGCCGTTCAGGCCGATGACGTTCACCTGCTGGCGTCCCCAGGTGCCGTAGAACCACAGCTTGTCCGGGATGATGGGGCCACCCAGATCAGCGCCGAAGTCCTTGATGCTGTCGATGTGGTCCGCGTTGTCACGGAAGGTGCCGTCGGCGTTCTTCAGGCGCGGGTCGGTCGCGAGCGAGCTCGGGAGGTTGGAGGACTGCAGGCTATTGCCCGCAAAGAGGAAGCGGCCGCCGCCGTGGAACTTGTTGGTGCCGCGCTTCGTTACGAGGTTGATGCCGATGCCCCCCGTCTGCACGTTCAGATCGGCGCCGCCCGTGGTGATGGCGATCTCCTGGAAAGCATCGAAGTCGAAGTAGGAAGGCGAGGCGCCGGCCGCGCTCATGTCGGTGATCACGACGCCGTCGAGGTTCCACATCTTGTCGGAGCCCACCGAGCCGTGGCTACCCGCATCCGCCTGCTGGCCGTTCGAGTTGCCGGCGATGTTGACGCGGTCGACCACAACCCCGGGGACGTTCTTCAGGATGCCCCACGGATCACGGGCGTTCGGCGTCTTCTCGAGCTCGTCCGAGATGAGGGTGGTGGAAGTCCCTCGCTTCTTCACGTCGACGAGCGGCGTGTCCGCGACGACCTGGACCGTCTCCTCGACCGTTGCCACCTTGAGCGTGAAGGTCAAGTTGACGTTCTCGCCCGTCGTCACTCTGACCGAGCGCGTCGATTTGGCGAAGCCGGTCAGGCCCACGGTGAGCTTGTAGGCGCCGGTGTCCAGGTTGAGGAACCGGAACTCGCCGTTGCTGCCGGTCGTGGTCGTTTTCGTGCCGAAGTCCCCGGACAGGGTGACCGTCACCCCGGTGAGGACGGCACCCTGCTCGTCCGTGATCGTGCCGAATAGGTTGCCGCTCGAAATCTGAGCCAACACAGGCGCGGCCAAAAGCAGGCCCAGCGCCATGTAAAGAAATCGCTTCATTTGCCCAACCCCCTTTTTACGTATCGGTTTAGATAGGCTGCACGAAGGTACGGTCATAAGGGGAGCAATCCCTATGCCACAGGCTCGACGCTTGTCTTGCCAATTGCTTGGGCCCGGCGGAAACTTCCCAACATGAGTCGTTCGAGTCAATTATGAGTTGGTCAAGTGTCTCGGAGATCACCGGAGCCCGTGCGTATCACTTCCTGGCCCATCGGCCGACTCCAACCAGTTGGACGACAATCCCGACGTTTGGAGCATTGAACGCGGCTCTCCACAAGAGGATCCTGGGCCGGGTTTCCGTGCCACCGGGATCACCGGCAGCATATGTAAAATGAACATCTTGGAACGCCGGCAACCGAAACCCTCGCGCCCTCGCGCCCGGCCAAGCGAAGCGCCCGCCCCAGGCACCCTCAAGCGGCGGCGGCTCTTCGTGCTCCTCCTGGGGGCGACGCTTCTGGGAGCGCTCGCCGTCGTCTTCAATCTCCTGAGTTCCCCGATACGACGTGACCCAGGCCTTTCCGTCCTGCTGGTTACGATCGACACCCTCCGGGCGGACGCGCTGGGCTGCTACGGCCGGAAGGGCGCGGCGACGCCCTGGATCGACCGTCTAGCGGGAGGTGGCGTGCGCTTCGAGGAGGCGCATGCCCATAACGTGGTGACCTTCCCGTCCCACGCGAACCTGCTCTCCGGACGCTACCCGCTGGAGCACGGCGTGCGCGACAACACCGGCTTCCGCTTCCCCGCGACCCAGCCGACGCTGGCCACCCTGTTGAAGGCCGGAGGGTGGCAGACGGGAGGATTCGTGAGCGCGTTCCCCCTAGCCTCCCGCTTCGGCCTGGACCGCGGCTTCGATGTCTACGACGACCGGCTCGGGGGCACCGAGACCACGACCGCGTTCCTGGTGCCGGAACGGGCGGGGACGAAGACAGTGGCCGCCGCCCTGCGCTGGCTCGAGAAAGTGCGCGGGCAGCGCTTCTTCGCCTTCGTCCATCTCTACGAGCCGCACTTCCCCTACGTGCCGCCGGAGCCGTTCGCGTCCCGCTTCCCGTCCGAGCCCTACCACGGTGAGGTGGCGGCCGCGGACGCCGCCCTGGGGCCGCTGCTGGAGCCGATCCTGGCCGCGGGCCCCGCGGCCCGCACCCTGGTCGTGCTGACCAGCGACCACGGGGAGTCGCTGGGCGAGCATGGCGAGGACACCCACGGCATCTTCGCCTACGAGGCCACCCTCCACGTGCCCCTGATCGTGTACGGGCCGGGGCTCTTCTCTCCCCGGGTCGTGAGCACCCCCGTGCGCCACATCGACGTCGTGCCCACCGTGCTCGATGCCCTGGGAATGGCGATCCCGAAGGACCTCCCGGGCCGCAGTCTGCTGCCCCTGATCAACGGGCGGGGGGCGACGCCCACGGATTCCTACCTCGAGGCCCTGAGCGCTTCCCTCAATCGGGGCTGGGCGCCCCTCCACGGCGCCCTCGACCGCGACCTCATGAAGTACGTGGACCTGCCGATCCCGGAGCTCTACGATCTGCGCCACGATCCCTCCGAGCAGCATAACCTCGCCGCCTCCCGTCCGGAGGACCTGGACCGCATGCGCGCCCTGCTCGGACGCTTGGACGCGGGCGACGTGGGGGTGGGGGCGCGGCTCCAGGAGGAGCAGGCCACCCTGGAACGCCTGCGCGCGCTCGGCTACCTCGCCAGCGCGGAGGCGGTACAGAAGCAGCGCTACACGGTCGACGACGACCCCAAGCGCTTGATCGAGATCGACGGCCGCATCCGCGACGTGGTCACCCTCTACCGAGCGGGCGACTACGACGGCGCAATCGCGATCTGCGAGGAGAACATCCGCCGCCGGCCCACGATGTTCCTCTCCTACCTGCAGCTGGCCTACCTACAGCGCATGCGGGGTCGGCTGGACCGGGCCCTACGGGCCGCGAAGCAGGCGGTCGACCTGCAGCCGCTCGACAACGAGGCGGTCTCGATCTACGGCGCCTACCTGACCGAGGCGGGGCGCTTCCAGGAGGCGGTGGCGTTCCTGGGCCCCTACGTGAAGAACACAAAGCCGGACATCGACGTTCTCACCGCCTTCGGCATGGCTCAGGCGCGGCTGGGCCAGGGGGAGGAGGCGCTCGCGACCTTCGCCCGGGCCCGTGAACTCGACCCGTCGAGCGCAATGGTCCTCGTGAACGCGGGGACGGTCTACCTCATGGCGAGGGACCGGGTGCGGGCGCGGCAGGCGTTCGAGGCGGCGCTCGACATCGACCCCGAGGTGGCCCGGGCCCACAACAGCCTGGGCGTGATCGCGGCCGAGGAGGGGCACCTCGACGAGGCGGTCGCGCGGTGGAAGCGCGCGGTCGGGCTCGACCCGCGGGACTACCAGACCCTTTTCAACCTCGGCACCACCCTGCGGAAGCTGCACCGTGAAGGGGAGGCCCGGCCATACCTGGAGGCCTACTTGAAAGCGGCGCCGGTGGCGCTCGAGGGGCGCGATGTGGCGCGGGTGCGGTCCTGGCTCGGCGGAGGGGCGGCGCCGTGAGGCGCGGGCGGGCGACGGCGGCCGTGGCTCTGGCTCTGCTCCTGCCGGCCTGCCGCTCCGGGCGCAGAGAGACCTGGCCCGAGGCCTCCATTGTCCTCATCTCCATCGACACCCTCCGCGCCGACCATCTGCCCCTGTACGGCTACGCACACGGCTCGACGCCGGCCATCGACGCCCTCGGGCGCGAGGGCATCGTTTTCGACGGCGTCTACAGCCACTGCCCGTTGACCCTCCCCGCCCACGCCTCGATGCTCACCGGCCTCACGCCCCCGCACCACGGCGTCCACGACAACGCCGGGTTTACGCTGAAGCCGGGGGCCCGAACGCTCGCCGCCCGTTTCCACGACTCGGGGCGTGCCACCGGGGCCGCGGTGTCCGCGTTCGTGCTGCGCAGCGCGACCGGCATCGCCCAGGGGTTCGACCGCTACGACGACGAAATCGTCCAGGACCCCTCGCTCGAGGACATGGGAAACCAGCAGCGCGACGGGGCGAAGTCCGTGGCCTCTCTGCTCGGCTGGATCGAGGCACAGGGCGACCGCCGGTTCTTCGCCTTCCTCCATCTCTACGAGCCCCACACCCCCTACACGCCACCCTCTCCCTACAAGGAGCGCTTCGCGGACAGCCCTTACGACGGCGAGATCGCTTACGCCGACGAGCTGGTCGGACGGCTGCTGGCCCCCTTGCGCGCAAAAGGCGCCCTCGACCACACCCTCGTGGCGCTGACCGCGGACCACGGGGAGGGGCTCGGCGAGCACGGCGAGCAGGAGCACGGCTTCTTCCTCTACCGGGAGACGGTGAGGGTACCCCTGGTCTTGAGGCTGCCGGGGGCGTCCCAGGCCGGTCGGCGGGTCTCCGCCACCGCGGCCCAGGTGGACCTGGCGGCGACGCTCCTCGACCTCGTGGGCCTGCCCGCCACGGGCATGGACGGCGCGTCGCTTCGTCCCGCGATCGCGGGCGGCCCCGGGCCGGGTCGGCCCGTGTACTCGGAGACATTCTTTCCCCGCTACCACTTTGGATGGAGCCAGCTGCTGTCGACCACCGAGAGCCGCTTCCGCTACATCCGCGCCCCCCGCCCCGAGCTCTTCGACGACGCCATGGACCCGGGAGAGACGAGAAACCTGAGCGCGGAGCACGCGGCCGCGGTCCAGGCCATGAACGCGTGGCTCGACACGCAGGTGCGTGTGGGCGAGGTCGCGGGGCCGGAGAAGGTCGCTCCCGAGACGCTGGAGAAGCTGCAGGCACTCGGCTACGTCGGAGGGGAGGGCCCGGCGGGGGAGGCCGCGGGACCGCTTGCGGATCCCAAGGACAAGATCGCGGTCTTCGAGGCCTACAAAAGAGCCCTCGCCCTGCGCCGGGAGGGCAATGACGCCGAGCTGGTGAAGGCCCTGCGGGCCGTGGTAAGAGACAGCCCCGGCGTGCTGGACGCCTGGCAAGCGATGGGGCTGGCCCTCGCGCGTCTCAACCGGGTGCCGGAGGCCGTGCAGGCGTTGGAGACGGCGCTCCAGCTGGACCCCTCGCGGGGGGCCGTGCACCTGGCGTTGGCCAGGGTGTACGAGGTCACGGGTCAGGCCTCCCTGCTCGAAAAGCACGCGCAGGCGGCAGCGCTCACCGTGCCGGGAGAGGGCTACGAGATCCTGGCCACCCTAAGGCTGGCGCAGGACCGGCCGGCGGAGGCGGGGGAGGCCGCGCGGAAGAGCCTGGCCGCCGATTCGAGCCGGGTCGTAGCACACTACGTACTGGCCATCGTCGCCGAGCGCGGGGGCCGCTGCGAGGAGGCGGTGCCGGAGTTCCAGAAGGCCGCGGAGGCCCAGCGGTTGCACAAGTTTTTGGTCGTGCCCGGCCTTCATTCCGGGCTCGCTGACTGCCTCGCGCGGGCGGGGCGGGAGGCAGACGCCGAGAAGGAGTTCCGGGCGGAGATCGACACCCTCCCCTACACGAGAGCCGGCCGCGTTGGCCTGGCCGCGCTCTACCGGTCGCAAGGCCGCGACGCCGAGGCTCGTGCGGTGCTCGAGGGTGTGGTGACCGCGAACCAGCGCGCGGGAGCCGATGAGTACGAGATACTCGTACGCACCTTTACTCTGCTGGGTGACACCGCGGCCGCGCGGGCTTGGGCCGCCCGCGCCCACGCCCGCTACCCTGCGGATCGACGCTTCCGGTAGCGGGTGCTTGCTTGCCGATGTCTCGGAACGCCCGCTCGCTTGGGAGGCGGCCCGGCCGTCGCCATCGGGGCCCACGCGGTTCGTGTCCCGGTTGGGTCGAAGAGCGCTAGCCCTCGACCACGTAGCGCAGGAGCTCCGCCTCGCCGTCGGCGGAAGAGTTCACGCGAGGGGCAAGGGCCGAACCGTCGACGTCCACGATCCCGGGAAGCAGGAGCATCTCGAGCACCCCTCCCGGCCGCAGGGTCTCACCGGGGTCAATGATGAGCGCGCGGCGGGCGTCGTCGTAGCGCCAGGACATGCGCGGGAGGTCGTCTCCCTCAGCGTAGCGCAGGCGTACATGGCCTTGAAAGCTGTCCTCGTCCATGTAGGCGCTGAATTGGACGACCAACCGGCTGTCCGCGGCGATCCCGCGCTCGCCGTCGAGGGGAAGGGCGAAGACGACGGTCGGCCGGCCCGCGACTCCGCGCAGGCGGCGGGGACTCGAGACCCCGGCGGCGGAGGGCGGGGCGACGGGGGCGACTTTCAGGGCGTGGAGGACCGTGACCCCGTTGTGGGTCTCGGGCCGGCCAAGGACCTCGATCCAGTTCACGGTGTCGTTCATCGAGTCCAGGTCCAGCTTGAATCCGGGCCCCGAGGGTTTCTTCCCTCTCACCTCGACCGCGTACTTGCCCGCCTTGATCACCCAGCCCGAGCCGAGCTCTTTCGTGGGAAGGTCCATGTGGAGGTTCCGGCCGCGGAACTTCCCCACGACCCTTATGACTTGCCCGTCCACCGTACCCGCATGGGTGACCAGGTCCTCGAGTGTCACCAGGGGGTTCGGCTCGAGGGAACGGGCCGGCACCGCACCGGGCCGGTCGTACTCCCAGAACGCCACTTCGAACACCGGTGGTAACGGGCTCTCCGTCGCGTGGGGCGCCCGGAGGACCCCCGTTATCTCGACCTCCTCCTTCTCGCTGCCGGCGACGGCGCCCACGACCGCGGCCACGTCCGCGAGGGGCGTGACCGGGATCACGTCGTCGCCATCCTGGAGCCGATACACCGCGGGCTTCTCCCCGATCCTCTGGATCCGGCCGCGGAGGCGCACCGTATGTCCGGCGTAGTTCGCGGGAGTCTCGAGGATCTCCTGCACCGACACGTCCAGCGGCCGCCCATAGAGCGCTTCCTGCAGGACGCCGGAGGGCGAGGGGGCCCGGCCCAGGGCGCCGCGTATGAGGGTGACCGCCATGTTTACGTCCGCCATGACCTCGGGGGGCAGGTCGACGTGTTTGATTTGGGCCCCGCCAAAAGCCGCCGCTCCGTTGAGAGGCATGGCTTGACCGTCGGGCCCCGTGAGCGGCACGAACTGCCTGACTTGGGCCAACTGGTTTTCGGCGACCTTTGTGGACTTGCCGAACCAGGGAGCGTCCGGGAGGGGCATGAAAACGAGTTTCGGCGCCTTCTCCCTCCGCAACTCCACGGCAAAGCCGCCTTCCGTCCTCGCCCGGACTCCCTTGATATCGTCGAAGGAGGCCTCGACACTCAGCTTGCAGCCCAGCTCGCCCGGAATTCCTTGCCACAGGACGAGCCGTCGCGTGGGATCAATGCGGAGAATGCCGCCGTCGGGGCCGTTGCTTTCCTGGTGCGCCAGCTTTAGCTCCAGGGTCCCGCCGTGGTCGGTTATCCAGTCCGGAGCGACCCCCTTCTCGGCGCGGGCAGGGCCGCCCGTAACGATGAGCGTGGCCAGGAGAGCGTTGAGCGCAGAACGTCTGAAAGCGCGCACGGCTTGGCAGTGTAGCTGATCTCGCTGGCCGTGCGGACTCAATTGTTGGTGGAGGCCCTTCCAAGGGGCGGTTCCCGGACAATCTGCGGACGTTTCTGGCCAGGCCAGGCTTTCTTCTACAAAAGAATGGATGGTCGGAGGCTCAAGGGTGGCTCGAGGCGCCAAGACTCTTGGCCGGGGCGGAGCCTTTTCCGTTCGCCTCCGGCGTCGCGAGCCATCCGCGGACCCGCGCGATGTCGCGCGCGTAAAGGGCGGGGGGAGCCCGACGGGTGAAAGCCTCGAAGTAACCCCTCGCTTCCGAGGCGCGCCCTTCACGGACGAGCAGGTCGCCGAGGTTGAAGAGAGTGTCGTACTCCCGCGGATTCAGCTCCACCGCCTTCTTCCAGAGCGCGATCGCCTGCTCCGCGCGGCCGGCCTGGGCCTCGATCACGCCCAGAGAGTTGAAGGCGCGCGAGAGGGTGGGCTCCAGCGCCAGGGCGCCCTCGAAGGCCGCTCGCGCCCGGGGGTAATCCCGGGCCATGAGATGGACGGTGCCGATGTTGACGAGGGCCATCGCGTTCGAGGGGTCAAGGGTGCGCGCCTGCTCGAAGGCCTTGAGCGCCTCCGCCCCGCGGCCCACCTGGGCCAGGGCCGCGCCCAGGACGAAGAGAACGTCCACGTCGGGCGGGGAGGCGGCGGCGTAGGGGGCGAGCCGCTCCACGGTTTCCCGGGCCCGGCCCGACTCATTGAGGTAGGCCCCGAGAAGGGCGGCCGCCTCCGCGCTGCGGGGGCTGAGAGCAAAGGCCCTTCCCGCGGCGTCGACCGCAGCGGGGAGGTTGCCGCTCTCCCGCTCCACGAAGGCGAGGTGGAGGAGCGCGACCGGCATGGGCCGCCGCCGCACGATGTCCTCACCAAGAGCCCGCGCCCGCGGCAGCTCCCCCGCCCGGTAGAGCCGGATCAGCTCGTCAAGGGCGGCGCTCAAGGATATGAGCCGTTTGGGGTCGTCGTCCTCGGTGTAGCGCTTCCCCTTCGCGGGCGCGCTCGTGGCCGCGTAGCCCAAGCTCTTCAGGCGTTCCCGCACCTCCGCGGTCTCCACCTCGGGTTCGAGCCCCCGATCCGCGGCCCTTAGCTGCGCGAGGTGAGCTCGCATGCGCTCCAGGGTCGGGGCCTGGCTCCCGGCCAGGTTGTGCGCCTCCTCGGGATCGGCGGCGAGGTCGTAGAGCTCTGGAATGGGAAGGTCGATGTACTTCATCCCGCCTTCCATGACGCCATAGAGAGGAGCCCAGCCCCGCGTGGCCGCGGCGGAGAGGGCCTCGAAGTAGCTGCTTTGCGCGACCGCGGGGCCTCCCACCGCGAGCTCGAGCAAGCTCCGCCCGGGAAGCTCCCCGGGCAGGGGGAGGGCAAGGGCATCCAAGATCGTGGGCAGGATGTCGACGTGCCGGACCGGATCCTTCGCCACCCGCGGAGCGAAGAGGCGAGGGGCGTAAAGGATGAGGGGCACCCGCAGGGTCGGCTCGTAGGCGAAGGTCCCGTGGGTGGTCTCCCCGTGCTGTCCGAGGGACTCGCCGTGATCCGCGGTCAGCACCACGAGGGTCCGCCCCTCCCCCACCGCCCCGAGGATCGGCGCCAGCAATGGCTCGAGGGCGGCGTCCGCGGCGGAGACCTCGCCGTGATAAGGGTCCTCCCGGAACCGCGACGCCCAGGGCTCGGGCGGCTCGTAAGGGGCGTGCGGCTCGTAGAGATGGACCCAAGCGAAGGACGGCTGCTCACCGATCGTGCCGAGCCATCGCTTGGCCGCGGCGACCGTCAAAGAACCGCGGCGTTCCTCCATATGAAAGGCCGGGCTCACCTCCGTGTCTCCCAGATGGTCGTCGTATACGTCGAAGCCGCGGTTCAGCCCGAAGCGGGAGTCGAGGGGGAAGGCGCTGACGAAGGCCCCCGTGCGGTAGCCCCTCCCCTTCAGGATGGTGGCAAGGGTCTCCAGGCCCGCGGGGAAGCGGAACCCGGAGTTGTCCCGCACGCCATGCACCACGGGGTATCGGCCGGAGAGGATGTTGGCGTGGGAGGGAAGGGTCACCACGTTCTGGGCGTGGGCCCGCTCGAAGCGGACGCCCCCCGAGGCCAAGCGGTCGATCCAGGGAGTCTCCGCGGTGGCGTGCCCATAGCAGCGGAGGGCATCCGCACGCAACGTATCGATGGTGATGAGGAGGACGCTCATGCCCGGAGCGCGCTTCACCTTCGGAGGGAGCCACCGGCGGCCCCCCCACAGAGCCAAGACGGCCAGGCCGAGGAGAGCGGCGACGAGGCTCCGTTTCGTCCAGGAAGAGTTGCTCGCGGGCGCGGGACCCGCGGGAGGCGCAAGACCGGATCTTCGTCGCTGGGAAGGCAAGCGCTCCTCGCCGGGTCCTCTTGGGTCCCGTGTGCGAAGGTTAACGCCGGGTGCGCGCGGGCCGCAAACTCCGGAGCGAGGACCTCGACCACGACGCGAGCGCGTCTGGACGGCGGCCTCTTGTCGGCGTGGATTCAATCCCGCCGCGTTCTCTTGTCGCATCGAGGTTCAACTCGCTGGACCTCGGGCGTCCAAGGAAAGAACTTGGAACACCGACGCGTGGCCGAGCGTCTCAGTTCGCGAAGCCTCGGGGGGCGGGTTCAAATCGCTGTTTTTTTGGAAGGCAAAGGAGGACGCATGAATCGCAGACGCCTGGGCGCGCTCCTGGCGGCGCTGTCGCTGTGCGCGGGGGTGGCCGCTCAGGCCGGATCACCACATTCCTTGAAACTCAAGCTGGAGTCAGCGACGACCGTCAAGGGAGAGACGCTCGCCCCCGGGGACTACACGCTGTCCTGGACGCCGCAAGGCAACGAGGCCGAGGTCACGATCGCCCAGCGCGGCAAGGTCGTGGCGAAGGCCAAGGCCACGCTCCTGGAGAAGGAGAAGGCAGCCCCCGACGACATGGTAGTGTTCCGAAAGGGAAATGATGGCGCGCAAGTGATCAGCGAGATCCGCCACCGGGGCGACAAGGCCGTGCTCGTTTTGCCGGCATCCTGAACTCCGGCCCCCCGGGGGCGGCGTTGGCGCCGCCCTCGGGACCACCCCGTCCCGCTCGCGAAGAACCCCGAGCGTTTCGTCCCCTCGGGAGCCCGGCCCCCGCGCGCCGCGCGTCTGGTCGGTGAAGCTAGCCTGTCTCCACCGAGCGAAAGACCCCGCCCGAGACCCACTGGCGGAACCAGCGGAAGAGCTCGGTCTCGTTGGGTGCATGCCGCCCACCTCCGCGGATGGCCTTCGTGATGGCCGGCCCAAGGGGCGTGCCTTGGGCCAGGTCGGCCAAGAGGTCGTGGGCGGCCCGGGTGAGATCGAGCCGGAAGACCCGGTAGTCGCGGCGGTAGACCGCGACCCAAGTGTCCTTGAGGCGGGCCCGGGGGTGCTCATGGTTGTCGTCCCGCACGGTCTGCAGGTAGGCGTTCACGGGATAGCGGAAGGCGAATAGAGCAAAGGCCTCGATCGCTTTCAGGCGCGCGCTCTCCCAGGCCTCGGGAGCCACGGCCGCGATCGCCGCCTCCGTCAGGGGCGGCGTCTCGGGAGCGTCGAAGACCTGGCTCACGGCCAGCTCCAGCCGGGCGAGGTCGTGGCAGAACTCGGGGCGCTTGACCCCGGGCGCGGTCCGGACGAACTCGGGCAGATGGTCGCCCAGCGGGTTCAGGCTGTAGCTCCGGGAGGGGAAGGCCTGCACGTAGCCCCGCACGAGCTCGCGGAAGGCGTCCTCCCCCAGGAAGTGTTCGAGGGCGGGAAAGTCCGTCTGCAACGCCTCCTGCATCCGCAGGAGGTACATCCCGTGGTAGATCCCCAGCCGCTCCACCGGCTGCAGGGTCCTGGAGGGCAGGACCACCTCGCCGACCCGGGCCACGGGGATCTCCTCCTCCGCCTCTGAGGAACGGACCGCATCCTCCACCGCACCCGGGTGAACGACCACGGACTGCATCCAGCGCTGGAGACGCGGGAGCGGGATCTCAGGCGCCATGGGTGCCCGTCCGCAGGGACGCGGGGCTCTCCTCGCGGTGCGCCCGGGCCTTCAGGGCCTCCGCGTGCACCACCTCGAACTCGGGGATGTCCTCGTCCCACTCGTAGAGGGTGGCGACGGGGCCGGTCCGCTTCCAGGCCCGGCGATAGAGGCTCCAGACCTCCGCGATGGCGTGGTCGCTATGGGTGTCGACGATATGGGTCCCCTTGTTCGTGTGGCCGGCTACGTGGTACTGGACCACGCGGTCCGCGGGAATCGAATCGATGTAGGCGTGGGGATCGAAGCCGTGGTTGAACGAGCTCACGTAGACGTTGTTCACGTCCAGAAGCAAGCCGCAGTCCGCCTCCTCCGCCAGCCGGGCCAGGAACTCCCATTCGGTCAGGGTGGAGGCCGCAAATTCCACGTAGGTCGACGGGTTCTCCAGCACCAGCGGGCGCTCCAGCATCTCCGAGACCTGCTTCACCCGGTCGACGGTGTGGCGGAGCGCCTCCTCCGTGTAGGGCATGGGCAGCAGGTCGTGGGTGTTGCGGCCGAGGACGCCCGTCCAGCAGAGGTGGTCGGAGATCCAGTGGGCGCGGGTGCGGGCGGCCAGGTCCTTCAGGTTCTGGATGTGCTCCCGGTTCAGGGGGTCCGTGCTGCCGATGGAGAGGGACACTCCGTGCAGGGCCACCGGATACCGCTCGGCCACCTGGTCGAGGACGTAGAGCGGGCGCCCTCCGGTCTTCATGAAGTTCTCGGAGAGGACCTCGAACCAGTCGACGGGCGGATGCTGGGAGAGAATGTGTCCGAAGTGGACCGTGCGGAGGCCGACTCCGATTCCCAGGTCCGGAAAGCCCCAGCGGTTGGGCATGTGGGGAGGGGGAGAGGCCACGGGTCACCCCGTGGCCTCTCTTGAACGAACAGCTACGACTTCTTCTCTTCCTTGTGAGGAGTCGCGCAGCCGCCCTTGCCCTTGCAAGAGTTCTTCCCGGCGCAGCCGCCGTCGCCGGACTTGCAGCCGCCCTTCCCCTTGCACTCGTTCTTGCCCTTGCAGTCGTGCTTGGCGGCGGCCGACGCACAGCCGCCCTTGCCCTTGCAAGAGTTCTTCCCGGCACAGCCGCCATCGCCGGACTTGCAGCCGCCCTTGCCTTTACAGTCGTTCTTGCCCTTACAGCCGTGGGTGTCCTTCTTGTCCTTGTCCTCGGCCTTCTTCTCGTCCGCTGAGAGCTTGGATCCGGCGACCATGCCGGCGACCACGGCTCCCATGATCTTCGTGAAATCTCTCCGATCCATTCTGAGTCTCCTTACCGTGCGAAACTGGTTCTCAGACAGGCCTAGAAACTGTCCGAGGTCAGGGTACGCAGAGGCTGACGTTTATCCCCCCAAAACCCACTTCCTGTCAAGGCCTGGGGGACCGTCTGGGCCTTGGCCACTGGGGTTACGCAGCTGGGCCCCGCCCCGGATTTCCCCCGGTTCTACGAACAACCAGCGAGTCCGGTCTGATCGCCTTGGGCTGCCTTTGCTTCCTCGCGGCCGGCAGGCCCTCTGATGCTAGAATGCGAGCCGAGGAGACCCGCCCTCGGGAATGGACCCTGACCTTGAAAAACTGATCCGCCTCCAGCGCGCGGAGACCGATCTGCGCCGGGTGGAAGTCGAGCTGGCAGAGATCCCTAAGGTGCGCTCCGCCCTCGAGCACCGGCTGGCGGGGGACAAGGCGCACCTGGAGGCCGCCCGGGCCGCCCTCGAGGCGTGCCAGAAGAGCCGCCGCCAGCACGAAGCCGGCCTTCAAGATCTTGAAGTCAAGCGCTCCAAGTACAAGGGCCAGCTCATGGAGGTCAAGACCAACAAGGAATACACGGCCGTGCTCCACGAGATCGAGAACGTGGAGCGGGAGATCCGGGCCTTGGAGGACCAGATCCTCCTCGAGATGGAGCGCGCGGAGTCGCTGGCCGCGGAGCTCAAGCAGGAAGAGGGACGGTTTAAGGCCGCCGAGGAAGACGGGCGAGCCGAGGCCCGGGCCCTGGAGGCCCGGGCCCGCGGTCTGGAGGGGGAGGCCAGCAAGCTAGGCGGTGAGCGGGACGCGATCGCGGCCACCATCTCCGCCGACCCGCTGGCTCTCTTCCAGCGCGTGGCCCGCTTGCGGGGGGCGGGGGTGGCGGAAGCGCGTGACAGCATGTGCCAGCTCTGCCATGTGAAGCTCAGGCTGCAGATGTACGTGGACCTCAAGAAGAACGAAGTCATCGTGCAGTGTCCGGCCTGCAGCCGCATCCTCTACTACTCGCCGCCGGTCCCCGTCGTCAGCCCTGAGCTGTGAGCCTCCCCCCTCCGGGTGAGCTCGTGATCCACATCGACGGCGCCAGCCGCGGGAACCCCGGGGAGGCCGGCTTCGGGGTGCATGTGGCCGGGGCCGACGGGGCAGAGCTGGCGGGGCTCTACGGTTACCTAGGCCGAGCCACCAACAACGTGGCGGAATACCAAGCCCTCCTGCACGCCCTCCGCTGGGCCCTGGCCCGGGGCGCGCGCCGTGTTCGCATCTTGTCCGACTCGGAGCTCGTGGTTCGGCAGGTGGAGGGCAGCTACCGGGTCAAGCACCCCGACCTCATTCCCTTGCACCGGGAGGCGCGCGCGCTTATCGGCCGTCTGCCAGAGGTCCGCCTCGCCCACGTCCCCCGCGAGCAGAACCGCGAGGCCGACCGCCTGGCAAACCGAGCGTTAGACGAGAAGGCCTCCGACCTTGGCTCGCTCTAGCCCGTCCAGCCCACGAAGCTGATCATCCGCCCCCCACCCGGACCCTGGCGGCGGTAGGAATGGTAGTGGTCGGCGTGGCAGAACGTGCAGTCGCTTAGGTGGTGGATGTTGGCGGAAGCCAAGCCGGCACCCTCCATCTGCGAGACCACGGCCGCGCGCAGGTCCAGATGAGGGCGCCCGCGGGGTCCGGCGAGGAAGAGGGGGGAGCTCTCGGGGCCGAAGGCCTCCCGGACCTCCTCGCCCACCTCGTAGCAGCAGGCGCCGATGCCGGGACCGACGGCGGCCAGCACCTGGCGGGGATCGGAGCCGTCCGCCCGGAGGACCTCGAGCACACGCCGGACCACCCCCGCCACGGTTCCGCGCCAGCCCGCGTGGGCGGCGGCCACCACCCTTCGGCGCGGGTCCACGAGCAATATCGGGAGGCAGTCCGCGGTCTCGATCCCGAGGAGGAAGCCCGGAGCTCCGGCCATGGCGGCGTCGGCCGGGGGTTGGCCGAGCCAGGGCGCGGTGAGCACGGCCGCGCCGTGGACCTGGGTCATGAGAAGGAGGCGGCCCGCGGAGGCCAGGGCCGCGCCCACCCGCTCCTGGCTGGCCGCGCGCGTCTCCCCTGGGGCGCCCCGCCCGGGCTCGAACCCGTGCACGAGGCCGGGGATGGCCAGGAGAGCGGGCACGGTGAGGGCGGAGAGAGCAGGTGCGGCGGAGGGACGCTCGGCCATGAACGCATCCTAACCGAGGGAGTACACTCACTCCATGCCCCCGGATGAGGGTGTGGTGGCCAGCGCGCTGGAGCTGATCGAGATCGACGAGGTGGCGCGCCTGCTCGCGGCGGGGGCAGAGGGCCTCTTCACAGAGGCGGAGCGGGCCTACGCGGGGTCCAAGCCCGACCCCGCGCGGCGACTGGCCGCGCGGCTGGCCGCCAAACGGGCGGCCGCCCGCCTCCTCGGAGTCTCTGTGCGCGAGGTTGAGGTGTTGCGGGACCACGGTCGCCCACCCCGACTGCGGCTTTCGGCCCTCGCGCAAGAGCGCCTTCGGGAACTGGGGGCGGTGCGCGCGCTCGTGAGCCTCACCCATGAGCGGCGGCACGCCGCGGCCGCCGTCGTGCTGCTGGGGGAGGAGGGTTGAGCTGGCTCCGGCGGGGCCTGCAGCTGGGGGTCCTCGGCCTTGTCGGGGCGGGCGCGCTCGTCGCCTACCTCGGTTACTCCCCCCCGGGAGACCGGGCGCCCCACCCCTTCAACCACGACCGCAACGCGGTGTGGTTGGAGCACCGCTGGCTGGAGAAGGTTCAGGGCGCGGACGAGATGGAGGGCCTCTTCCGGGGACTGGCCGAGCGCGGCGTCATCTATGTCTATCCGCACCTCATCCCCTTCAACCCCGCGGGGCGGTTGCCCATCCACAGCCGGGAGCAGATGCGGGCCTTCCTCGCCACCGCCCGGCGCGTGGCCCCCGACATGAAGGTCCTGCCCTGGGTGGGCGGCCTGCGCGTCGGCTACCGGCGCACCCGGCCGGGCACCCTGGACCTCGCCGACCTTGGCCAGCGCCAGCGCATGGTGGCCGAGTGCCGGGGCCTGGTCGACGAGGGCTTCGACGGCATACACCTGAACGTGGAGCCGGTGGACGACGGCAACGTGGAGTTCCTGGCCCTGCTCCTGGCTCTGCGCACGGCGGTGGGACCCGGCCACGTGCTCTCCCTTTCCGCCACCCGCCCCGCCCCCCTCTCCATCCCCCTGGCCCCGCATTTCTTCTGGAGCCCCGAGTACTACGCGCGGGTGGCAGGCCTGGCCGATCAGCTCGTGATCATGGCCTACGACACCGCGTTGCCCACCTCCGCCCTCTACCAGCGTTACGTCTCCTACGCCGCTTCCTCCGTCACCACCGCTCTGGGGGCCTCCCGCTCCCGGGCCCGTGTGCTCATGGGCATCCCTACGTACCGGGAGACGGGCTTCATGCACCGCGCCGGGGTGGAGACTCCCGAGAACGCCCTTCTGGGCGTGGTAGCCGGGCTGCGCGGCGTGGGCGGGGGCGGCACCTTCGAGGGCGTCGCTCTCTACGCGGAGTGGACGACCGACGAGAAGGACTGGGCGGTCTACGAGCGCGTCTGGCGGGGTCGGCCCGGGGGTTAGGGCTCGGCAACGGCTGGCCACCGAGCAGCGAGCGGCCCGAGGGTTAGGCGGTTCGGCTGGGCTGTGTGACACTAGGGCGTTGCCCGGAAACCAGCTGGGTCTTCGGGAGGTTCTAGATGCGCTGTAAGTCCTTTGTGATGAGCTTCTTCTGGCTCGCCGCCGCCACCCTTCTGGCCCAGTCCCCGCACCCCGCACCCCGCAACTTGAAGATTGCCATGATCGCCAAGAGCTCGGCGAACTTCGTGTTCCTGTCCGCTCAACGCGGAGCCGAGGATGCCGCGCGCGCCCTCTCGCAGAAGCACGGCGTGTCCATCGAGGTGAGCTGGCTCACGCCCGCGCGCGAGGATGCCGCGGTGCAGGCGGAGCGGATCACCCAGGCCGTGCGCGACGGCGCCAAAGCGGTGCTCATCTCCTGCTCCGACGCTGCCCAGCTGACCGGCCCCATCGACGCGGCCGTGGACGCGGGGGTGGCGGTCATGACGTTCGACAGCGATGCCCCGGGCTCGAAGCGCTTTGCCTTCTACGGCGCCGATGACGGCGATCTGGGCGACAAGGTCATGACCGACCTGGCGGAGCTGCTGGGTGGCCAGGGCCAGGTGGCCATCCTGGCCGGTAGCCCGAACGCGCCGAACCTCCGGGCCCGCGCGGAGGGCGTGCGCAAGGCCGCGTTGCGCTACAAGAAGATCGAGGTCGTCGACTCCGTGAACCACATCGAGACACCCCAGGACGCCGCCCTGGCCGTTCTTCGCGTGGACGCGGCGCGGCCGAAGCTTGCCGGCTGGGCCATGGTGGGCGGCTGGCCGTTGTTTCGCTCCAGCCAGTCGGCAAACCTGGTGGCCGAGCTGCAAGAGCGCAAGCTCAAGGTGATTGCCGTGGACGCCCTCCCGGATCAGCTCAACTACGTGGAGCGTGGCCTCGTGAGTGTTCTCTGGGCCCAGCCCACCTACGACTGGGGCAAGGTGGGCGTGGAGACCATCGTCGACAAAGTGCTTCTGGGCAAGAGCGTTCCCTCCAAGCTCCCGATGCAGCTCGTGCGTGTCTCCCGCCAAAATCTGGCCTCCTGGACGCAAATGCTGAGACGATGGGGGTTCACGGGTCTGCCCGACGAGACGCTCAAGTCCCCTTAGCCGGGAGTCCACGCGGGCTCATGCTCGGCCCCGAGCCAGATCGCGGGGGCAGGGCAGGACTCTCGAAGCCGTTGCTCCTTCCCTGGGCCCCGGGTTCTTGTGTAGACTCAAGCCCGGCGGGACGCCGCCCCCGCGAGAGTGACCAACGGCATGTCTCCAGCCGTCCACGACCATCGCGCTCGAAGCAGGGTCCCGACCCTTCTCGTTTTCACCCTGGGAGCGGAGTCCGAGGCTCGGCGTCACCCACTCCTGCCCGAGAGCCTTCGTGATTCCGAGATCCAGCTGCGCCGCGCCTGCCTGGCAAGCGTTCTCGGGGCGGGACGCACGGTTGGGTGCCGGCTGGAGGTGTCCTCCCCCCGCCCCCTGTCGGTGGACGGAGCCTCCTGGTGGGAGCAGCGCGGCGCCAGTTTCGGTGAGCGTTTCCACAACGCACTGGTCGGGGCCTGGTCCCGGACCCCGGGACCCGTCATCGCCGTGGGCACCGACGCCCCCGGCTTGGGCCCGCGTCATCTCCAGCGAGCCCTGGAGCTGCTGGCCCAAGACGAGAACCGGGTGGTCCTCGGGCCCGCTGGGGATGGGGGCGTCTATCTGGTCGCCGCGGCCCGGCCCATCGAGGACCTACAATCCGTCAGCTGGTGCGGCCGGGGAACGCGGCAGAGCCTCCGGCGCGCTCTGCGCCGCGCGAAAAGGCCGGTAGCACTATTAGCCCCCCTCGAGGACCTCGACCGCCCCTGCGATCTCGACCGCTGGATCGCCACTTCTCCCCGGGGCCCCCTGCTCGCTTGGGCGCGGCGGCTCGGACGTCTTCTTGCGGCGCGACGGCTCTGCGGCTTGAACCCGCCCCGCCCCTACGTCCCAACGCTTTGGGCCGCTGCCTCCCTCGGCCGGGCCCCGCCCTCCCCGCTCCCCCCGCCTTTCTCCTGACCTTCAGCCGGGGCTCCGCCCCGGGGCGGCGGTCGGGTGTCTCCTTGGCCGAAAGGACAGACTGTCATGGTTCCCCCTCGCGCGCTTCTGGTGTCGCTCTTTGTGCTCCTCGGGCCGGGGCGCCTCTGCGCCCAAGCCGGCCTGGAGGTCACGGTGTACCAGCGGGGGACGCAGGCGCCCATTCCGGGAGTGGAGGTCCTCGTCCTCAATCCGCAGACGAACTTTCGATCCCTCGAGGTGACCAACGACCAAGGCAAGGCGCATTTCGCGGCCCTCTCCACGGCGGGGACCTACGACGTAGGGGTGGCGGAGGGCCAAGCTTTCTACGCCGTGACCGCGCGGGGGCTGACTCTGCGTTCGAACTTCGACCGGAGCGTGACCTTGACCCTGATCCCCCGCGCCCAGGCCAAGGAGGCGGTCACCGTCACTGCGGAGACCAGCATCGCCCAGGTGAATGCGACGAGCGCCGAGGTCTCGTCCACTCTTGCCGCGGACGAGCTCGCCCTCCTGCCCGTAGAAGGGCGTGACATCACCCGCTCCCTCTACCGGCTACCCAACGTCACCCCCGCCACCGGCTTCTACCCGGAAGCGCCGAACGTCAGCATAAACGGGGCCAACTCGCTCTACTCGAACTACATGATCGATGGCCTGGACAACAACGAGAACTTCCTGGGCGGTCAGAAATTCGCCCTGCCCTTGGGATTCACCCAGGAGATCACGGTCCTCACCAGCAACTACGGGGCGGAGTTCGGCCGCACCGGCAACGGCATCTTCAACATCACCAGCCGCTCGGGGGGGAACGCGCTCACGGGCGAGGTCTTCTACCTGATGCGCCCCGGCCCCGCCCTGGACGCCCACAGCCCCTTCCCCCAGCACGACCTCTCCGGGAACCCGGTCAAGGATGGCTTCCAGCGCAATCAGGGAGGCTTCGGTCTGGGCGGCCCCCTGGTGCGGGACCGGACATTCTTCTACCTGGATGCCGAGTACACCCGCGACGTGAAGGACAACCTGCTGCGCTCGCCGGAACTGGGGGTGGACCAGACCGTGACCGGCCACAATGGCTTCCTCTACCTCTCCGGCAAGCTCGACCACCGCCTGAGCCAGGACTGGACGGCGTCGCTGCGCGTGAACGAGGGCCGGGTGACGATCGAGAGCCCCGGGGGGGGCTTGGACGGGGGCGTGACCTTCCCCTCCGCCGGCAGCTCGCAGGACCGCGACTCGACGCTGGTGGCCGCCCGGGCCTTCCACGTCGGCCGCGAGCTCGTCTTTGAGAGCGCTTTGCAATACAGCCGCTTCCGCTGGAACTACGGCCGCGCCCCCGACCGCCCGCAGACCGTGGTCCTGGGTGCGCAGGGCCAGACCATCGCCGTCCTCGGCAACCCCGGGTTCGTGTTCGACGACGTCGAGAACACCCTCCAGATCCAGGAGAAGGTCACCCGGCACGCGGGCCGCCACACGCTCCGGCTGGGCACGGACCTTCTGGGCGCCCAATTCGCCTTGACCGGTGGCGGCAATGTGCACGGCAACTACCTGGTCCAGCTCACGCAGGCCCAGCAGGACGCGCTCCGCGCTCGGGGGTTGGGAGCGGGCTTGCGACCGGAGGACATTCCTGCCGATGCGCAGGTCCTCGACTACAGCGTCGAGCTCCGGCCGACCGACTTCGGGCGCCGGCAGAACCTGGTGGCCCTCTACGCCGAAGACCTCTTCGCGGTCACGAGCCGGCTCAACCTGACCCTCGGCCTCCGCTACGACTACGACAGCCTCTCCAAGGGAGGGGGGAAGGCGGGCGATACGGACAACCTGGCTCCCCGGCTCGGCGTCAACTACCAGCTGAGCGACGGGAGCACGCTGCGCGGCGGCTACGGAGTCTTCTACGACAAGATCGTCTACTCGATCGTGAGCGACGCCCTGCAACAGAACTCCACCGCCCCCGGATTCCGGGGCCAGCTTCAAGGCCTCATCGCGCTCGGCCTGCTCCCCCCGGACACGGACCTCGACCGGATCACCTTCGACGGGAACCTCAGCGCGGACTACGAGAACGTCCCCTATCTGGGCGGCCCCACCCCCGCCCAAGCTCAAGCCCAGCGGGGGCTCGTGGTCAGCAACGAGCGCCGCATCCTGAACCCGCTCGGCTATCCAAATCCCCGCGCGCAGCAGTTCGCCCTCGGCTACCAGCGCCAGATGGGGGAGCGCCATCTCTTCTATGTGGACCTTATTCACGCCCGCGGGGAGGGGCTGCCCCGCCTGCGCGACTTGAACGCCCCCGCCCCCTATCCGATCGATCCCGCTAACGTAGTGGTGCGCACGGAAGCCCAGGCCAACGCCACGCGGCCGGTGGGGGTAGCCCCCGGGGGCGCCCGCAGCATCATCGTGACCGAGACCGCAGGCAAGTCGCGCTACTACGCCGCCAGCGTCAATCTTGTGAAAGCTCGCGGGCGCGACCCATTCGCCTACCGCCTCTCCTACACCCTCTCCTCCCTCAAGAACGACACCGAGGACATCAACTTCCGCGCCCAGGACGCCAATGACTTCGCGCTCGAGTACGGCCCCTCCATCAACGACCGGCGGCATGTCGTGAGCGCGATCCTGTGGGCCTACCCGGTGGGGGGGGTGGGGCTGAGCCTGGCCGGGCTCCTCCAGAGCGGGCAGCCCATCAACCGCATACCCGACGCCCGGCTCTACGGCACCACGGACCTGAACGGAGACGGCCGCTCCTTCGCCGACGCCTACGACGGCAACAGCGACCGCTGGCCGGGCGCGCCCCGCAACGGCGACCGCCTGCCCTGGGCCTACACCTTCGACCTCGGCGTCCAGGGCACGATCAAGGTGGGGCAGAGACGCCTCGAGCTCAGGGCCGACGTGTTCAACCTCTTCAACCACATCAACCTGTCCGGCTTCAGCAACAACGCCACCCAGAGCAACCAGATCCAGGTGGGCCCGCCGGGGGCAATGATCGTGGAGAAGAACTCAGCCCCCCCCCGTCAGTTCCAGTTTGGCCTGCGCTATGCCTTCTGAGGTCCTCCCCCTCCAGAGCCCGTTCGAGACCTACCAGTCTATCTATTGGGTCTTCACCCAACTCTGCAACGACAACTGCGCGCACTGCTACAACGACTCCTCGCCGCGGGGGCAAACGATCCCCCTCGAGGACGGTCTGGCCATCGTCGACAACCTGCCCGGCCGCTTGGGCCGGCTGATCCTCTCCGGGGGCGAGCCCTTGACGGAGGAGAAGAAACTCCACGCGCTCCTGGAGGCGGTGGCTAGAAAGTACGGCGGACAGACCCAGGTCATGCTCCAGACCAACGGCGACCTCCTGACGGGAGAGAAACTGGACGCCCTCCTGGCCCGGGGGGTGACCCGCATCGACGTGGCCAGCATCGACCGCTTCCACAAGCACGCGGGGGCACGCAGGGCGGAGCTGGAGGCGCTCTTCCAGAGCCGGGGTATGAGCGGCGACGACCCCCGGCCTTTGATCAGCAAGCGGACTTACCTCAAGCACGAAGGCTCGAGCTATGGTTTCTGGGGAGCCACGGAAGACCTGTGGCTCGGCGGGAACTGGGCCCGCGGCGAAGCCCTTCGCCAGGATGTCTGGCTCCAGGACGGAACTCATAACTTCTGCGCCATCCTCTCTGGGGCCCGGGGCTTTCTGGGGGGCACCGAATTGCCCCAGGAGCTCTCCATCCAGCTCTTCAAGATAAGCCCCTGCTGCCCGGGCACTCTCTATCCCTTGGGGGACGCCCGCCAGGAGCGGGTGTCCGCGGTGCTGGACCGCATCGCGGCCTCCCCGATCTGGAAGAAGCTGAACGAGGGCGACGCTTACGGCGTGGGGGAGTCGCTGGGGGTGAGCGGGGAGTATGGTCGCAAACGGGCCCTCGCCCTAAAGAACGTCTGCCTCTGGTGCGACGAGTTCATGGCCCGCTTCCTGGAGCCGGGGACCCTTCGGCCCCGGAACCCGCCCGGCCCGGAGCCCCGACCCCGAGTCGTTCTGCCCGTCCGCCCAGCCTGACCGCCCTGCCGTCATTTGCCGGCCACGCCTGCTCGAGCGCCGCAACTCACGAGTTTGGTTGGAGAGGGACCCGCACCTCTCGCTCAGACCACCTCAGGCCGCGGCCGGCCGGTCCTCCACGATCTGGCCGTCGCGGATCTGGATGATCCGTGAGGCCACCCGGGCCACCGCCTGGTCGTGGGTGATCATGAGGATGGTCTGGCCGCCCGCGTGCAGCTCGCTGAAAAGGCCCACGATCCCCTGGCCTGAGCCGGAGTCCAGGTTCCCGGTCGGCTCGTCGGCCAGGACCATGGCGGGCCGGTTGACGAGGGCGCGGGCGATGGCCACCCGCTGCATCTGGCCGCCGCTGAGCTCGGTGGGCTTGTGGTCCATGCGGTCCTGAAGCTCCACCCGCCGCAGCATCTCCTCCGCCCTCTCCCGACGCTCCTTGGCCGACACCCCCGCGAAGAGTAGCGGCAGCTCCACGTTCTCGAGTGCGCTCGCATAGGGAAGGAGGTTGAAGTTCTGGAAGACGAAGCCCACGTGCCGGTTCCGGATCTCGGCCAGGCGATTGCGGTCCAGCCCCGCCACCGCTTCCCCGGAGAGCACGTACTCGCCGGAGCTGGGGGTGTCCAGACAGCCCAGGATGTTCATGAGGGTCGACTTGCCGGAGCCCGAGGGGCCCACCACCGCCACGTACTCGTTGCCCCCGATGTCAAGGTCGATGCCGCGCAGCGCCTCCACCTCCACCCGGCCCATGCTGTAGACCTTGCGGATCCCTTTCATCTGGATCATGTCACTCGTACCTCAGGGAGACAGCGGGGTTGACGGCGGCGGCGCGGCGGGCCGGGAAGTAGCCGGCCAGCATTCCGATCGTGCCCAGGATGGTGGAGGTGGCGACAGCGATGGCGGGCGAGAAAGTGGGCCGCCCAAGGAACTCGAAGGCCTCGCCCTTCAAGGGGATGGCGGCGATGCCGGCCATGAGGCCGAGGCTGACCAGGGTGCCCATGAACCCTCCGAGCACGGTCATGAGCAGGGCCTCCAGGACGAAGGGGGCCATGACCTGGCGGGACTTGGCCCCGAGCGCCATCTTCACCCCGATCTCGCGCGTCCGCTCCTTGACCACCGCGTACATGATGTTGGCCACCCCCATCCCCCCCACGCCGAGGGTCAGGGCCCCGATCACGCCCAGGAACATCTGGATCCCGACCGCGATGTTGGTCGTCAGCCGCTGGTCCTCGCGGGTGTCCCAGATCCCGAGGGAGCGGGTGTCGTCGGGGTCGAATTGGTGCTTCCCGCCCAGGATCCGGTAGATCTCCGCCTTGGCCTGGTCCCCCAGATCGGGGCGGAGCGGCTTGTAGACCAAGTTTCCGACGGTCGCATCCGAGTAGGTGGCCTTGAAGGTGCTGGCGGGCATGGTGGCCTGGCCCTTGTCGGGCCCGCTGTACATGCCCATCATGATCTTCTTTTGCATGACGCCCACGACCAGGAAGCTGGACTGATTGATGAGGACGGTCTTGCCCACCACGTCCTGGGTGCCGAAGAGGTCCTGGGCCAGCTCGTCCCCCAGGAACACGACCCGGCGCTTCTCGGCCAGATCGGGCTCGTCGATGAACCGCCCCCCCGCCTGGGGGACCTGATTCCTCATCTCCCCGAAGGAGGGGTCGACGCCCCGGATGCGGGCGTTCACGGTCTTGGTCCCCACGGTCAGGCCCCGCCGCCGGGAGTACTCGCGGCTCAGGGACTGGAGCTCGGGGATCCGGGCTTTGAGCAGTTCCGCGTCCTCGTCCGTGAAGCTGACCGTCCGCCCGGAAGGAAGGCCGCGGTAGGCCCGGGTGGTGGCCCCCGGCCACACCACCCCGATGCCCTCGCCCATCCCGAGCTTTCCGCGATGGAAGGCGCGCTTCAGCCCTTCCCCGAAGGAGAGGAGGAGCACGATGGAGAGCGTGCCCCAGGCGATGGCGAGCACGGTCAAGGTGATGCGCTTCCGGTTGTGGGCGGCGTCGGCCCGGAACAGCTTCCAAACCATCAGCACTTCGGCCCGGGAGACCATGGATCAGGCCAGCTTCAAGGCGACCACGGGGTCCAGCATTGAGGCCCGTCGGGCCGGGAAGTACCCGGCCACGAATCCGATGAGGCCGAGCAGGGTGGCGGTGGTGAGGATGACGACGGGCGAAGCCTCGGGGGTGCCGATGTACTCGTCGAGGCTCTTGGGGAAGGCGGCCATGACGAGGAGGGTGACCAGGAAGCCCAGGGCCCCCCCCACCGCGGTCAGGGTCAGGGTCTCGGTCAGGAACTGCCCCTGGATGAAGCGCGGCTTGGCCCCCACCGCCAGCTTGATCCCGATCTCCCGCGTTCGCTCCTCCACCACCACGTACATGATGTTGGAGACCCCGATCCCCCCCACGATGAGGGTGAAGGAGCCGATGATCCCGAGGAAGGCGCGGAAGGTGCCGAAGAACACGCGGAAGAACTTCTCCGCCTCCGTGGTGTCCCACATTCCGATGGCTTCCTTGTCCAGGGGATCGAACTGGTGGCGCCGGGCCAGGACCTCGTAGACCTTGCGGGTCACCTCCTTCACCTGCCCCTCCTCCCGCGGCTGGAAGATGAAGTCGTCAACGTAGCTCTCGGTGAAGAAGCCGTTGAAGGTGGTCTCGGGCATGAAGGCCTTGTCCTGGTCGCGGCCGCTGTAGCTCGAGTCCTGGGCCTTCTTCTCCATGACCCCGATCACCACGAAGGGGGCGTTGTCGATCATCACCGTCTGCCCCACCGCCTCCCCGTCGCCGAACAGGTCGTGCTTGAGCTTGTCGCCCAGGAAGAGCACCCGCCGGCGGCGGTCCACGTCCACGTCGTTCACATAGCGCCCACCGGAGGCGGGGATGATGTTGCGCATGGCCGCGAAGATGGGGCTGTTGGCGGAGATCTGAGGGGTGATCCGGACCCGATCGTGACGGAACGCACTCTTGCTCCGCTCGTGCTCCCCGGAGAAAGTTGCCTCCGGTATCTCCCGCTTCAAGACTTCGATGTCTTCGTCGTTGACCCGGATCCGGCGGCCCTTGCCCAGCCCTTGGTAGGGGATCGACGTTCGCGCCGGCCAGGCGATCACGATGTTCTCGCCCATGCCGTGCTGGTTCTTCCGGATGCGTTTCTCCAGGCCTTCTCCGAAAGCGACGAGCAGGGAGACGGAGACCGTCCCCCAGGTGATCCCGAAGAGGGTTAGCACCGTGCGCACCTTCTGGTGCCGCACGTCCTGCAGCATTTGCCGGAGGAAAGACAGCGACGTCATGGTCGGGGTCCTCGATCAGCGCGCCCGCACGCTACTCGATCTTCTTGGGCGGCCGCTCGACCACCAAGTCCTTCTCGCCCAGGCCGTCCGCCACCTCCACGATCATGCCGTCGGAAAGGCCGATCTTGATCGGCTTCTTGACCGGCTCGGAGTCGCCCGGGCCCGGGATCTCCACTGACGCCTTGCCCTCCGTGAAGGTCACCAGCCGCTCGGGGATCTGCAGCACGTCGGCCTTCTCGCGGACCGCGATGTCGGCGTTGGCGGAGTAGCCCGCGCGCAGGACGACGTCCTTGCCGGGCAGGAGCTCGATCTCCACGTCGAAGAGGGTGGCCCCCTCCGCGGTTTTGGACTTGGGGGCTATCTTGTAGACCTTGCCCTCCACCTTGGCGTCGGGCAGGGCCCCCACCTTGATGTGGGCGGGCATTCCTTCTTTGAGCTTGCCCACGTCGATCTCGTCCACGGTGCCCTTGAACACCAGGGTGGACATGTCGGCGAGGCTGGTGAGGGCAGTGCCCGCCTGATAGGAAGTGAGGGGTACGACGGGGTCGCCCTCGTTCACGAGCAGCTCGAGCACGGTCCCCGAGATGGGGGCGCGGATGATCGACTCCACGTTGAGCTCGTGGGAGTGCACGCGCCCCTTCTCGACGAGGGCCAGCCGCTCCGACGACAGGTTCAAGTGAATCTGCGCCTCCTGCAGGTCCTTGTCCGTCTGCTCCCAGTCCTGGCTGGAGACGATGCCCTGCTGGCGAAGAGCGTCGTTCCGGTCCCACTTCTTCTTGGCCTGATCGAAGACGTTGCGGGAGCTCTCGACTTCCCGCCGCGCCTCCGTGAGCTCGAGGGGCGTGGGGTCGGGAATGATGTCGAAGAGGGGGTCCCCCGCGGCCACCTTGTCCCCCACCTGGCGGTAGGAGATCTTCACGATCCCCGAGATCTTGCTCTTGACCGCAATCTCGCGCTTCGGCTTGATGGCCCCGATGGCCAGGGCCTTCTCGACCACTGGCCCCCGGGTGACGGCCACCGTCTTCCAGCCTTTGTCCTTCTGGGAGTTGGACTTACTGTAGAGGGCGACGGAGAGGCCGCCCGCAAGGACCACGACACCGATACCGATCAGTCCCTTACGCATGAGTGGGGACATCCTTTCTCCTGATCTCGTCACCCACTAAGACGCTTGGGCCCCCACCGAGGGTTCAAGAAAATTCCGGATGGGCCTACTTCCAGTGGATCTGGTTCCTATAAGTGTCGCCCCGCCCCGAGCCCACTTGCACCTCCAGGGTCCAGGACGTGACGCCATCCCGCCAGACCCCCGTCTCCTCATAGAGGAGGGCCCGCTCCCGGGGGGCCAGCTCCGCCTTGGGCGGCGGGACGGCGGCGTCGGAGCGGGCCCCGTTCAACGCGCTGGATACCCTCAGGGTCGCGACCTTGATGCCCTTGCTCCCCTCGTTCTGCAGGAACACCTTGACCGTGTAGGGGTCGCCCGCCGCCAGCCGAGGGGGGATCACCTCGAATTCGATCCGACCCGGCACGTCCGCGGGCTTCTTCACGGAGACCTCGCGCGCGTCGAAGGCCTTGAAATCGCCGCGCGCCCCGCGACCCTCCCCCGCCGTCTTTCCCGAGGTGAAGGTCTTCTGGAGGGACGCGACCGCGGACTGGGCGGTGGTGCGCCCGTTGCGGGCCCTCGCGTTCTCAGGCTCTTTTTTCAGGATCTCGTCATAGAGCTGGACCGCGGACTCGAACTTGCGACCCTTAGCGACACTGTCCGCCTCGTCGATCATCGCGGCCAGATCGGGGCCGGGGGGGCTGGGAGTGGGGAGCGCCTTGACCCTCGTCACCTCGGGGGCAGCAGGAGACGCGGGCGGGGCCTCGGGGGACGGCATCGCCGACGGCGTAGGCGCGGTGGCCACGACGGCGGGGGCCGGCGAGGGTGGGGCAGAGGCAGGCTGTCCGAGCGGGGCCGCCACCGTGACCGCGCGCCCGGTCGAGGAGCGGTCGCCCACCAAGACCCGGAGGGGCACGCTCACCTGCCCGGCGCCGGAGAGCCCGAAGTCGGGCACCTCCACATCGAGGGCGGTGGGCGAAGCCCGGAGCACCCGCCCGACCTTGTCCCCGAAGAGGACGATGTTGCCGCCCGGCTCGGAAGAGAAGTGAGTGCCGCGCAGCGTGACCGTCTCCCGGGCCGGAATCGGAAAGACCCCCGCTACCTGGGGGGTAGCCCAAAACTCGGAGGCCACGTACACGGCCAGGGCGAAGAGCAGGAGGCTGACCAGGAGGAGGGCGGCCTCGGCGGCCGCAAACCCAGAATTGCTCGGCGTGCGTTGGGCAGGCATGCGCAGCCGGTTAGGACACCGGGGCGACTTTCAAGTACCGGGGCGATGTCCCCAGGGCCTTCCATTTCTCGGGAAGGCGGTAGAGGGGATTGGGCGTTTCCAGGCAGACCCCGCAGCGGATGCAGCCCTGGACCTCGGGGCAGTGGGGGGAGAGGGCTTCCTTCCGGCTCTTGTCCAGCTCGCGGAGGTGGTAGGCCTTGCTCACGCCGTTGTCGACCACGTCCCAGGGCAGCGTCTCCTGGGGGCTCCGCCCGCGGAAAAGGTAGAAGGCGGGGTCGAGGCCGGCGGCCCGGACCGCGCGCGGAAGATCGATCCCCTCCCGCACCGCGAGTTCCAGGGCATCTCCCAGCCGCCGGTCGCCCAGAGCCAGGATCGACTGCGCGGTCCCCGTACGCACGCTCTTGCAGATCGCGTCCACGTTGGGCATGCGGCCGAAGGCCCGGCGCAGGAACTGGAGCTTGCGATCGGTCTCCTTGGGGCTCGGGACGGGGAGCCATTGGTAGGGCGTGCCCGGCTTGGGCACGAAGGGGTTGACGGAGGGGTGGATACGGCCGATCCGCCCCCGGCCCCGCGCCACCTTCAGCATCCGCTGCCTGATCCCTTCGGTCAGAGTCACGATGGCTTCCACATCGGCGTGCTCTTCCCAGGGCAGGCCCACCATGTAGTAGAGCTTCAGGTTCTGGATCCCGTTCTCGAAGATCCAGGTGGCCTTGTCGAGGATCTCCTCGTTCGTGAACTGCTTGTTGAGGATCCGCCGCATGCGGTCGGATCCGCACTCGGGGGCCAGGGTCAGGCCCTGCACGCCGGTGTCGGCCAGCCGGAACACGAAGTCGGGGGTGAGATCGTCCAGGCGCAAGGACGCCACCGAGACCTCGTAGCCCTGGCCCGCCAGGTCCTCCACGATTCCGTCGATCTCCGGGTGGTCGCAGACGGCGGTGGAGACGAGGCCGATCTTGCCCGTGGCCGCGCGGACCTCGCGGGCACGGTCCACGATCGCGCGGCGCGAGAAGCCGCGCACGGGCAGGTAGTTGTAGCCCGCCCAGCAGAAGCGGCACATGCAGGGGCAGCCCCGGGAGATCTCCACCATGAACTTCATGGACATCTCGGTGTGGGGGGTGAGCACCACCGACTGCGGCAGCGCCATCTTTCCCGGCCAGCCGCGCTGGCGGATGGCGGGGCCGGGGCCGTCGTAGGCGGCCACCGTGCCGTCCTTGTGGTAGCGCACGGAATGACGGGAGGGGACGTAGAACCCGTCCTTCTCTCCCAGGGCCTCGAGGCCCCGTCGGGGATCGGAGGCCCCGACGAGCGCCTCCATCATCTTTGGTACCAGCGCCTCCCCCTCCCCCACCGCCACCAGGTCCGCGAAGGGAGCCAGGGGCTCCGGGTTCAGGAAGAGGGCGGAGCCGCCCAGGATCACGAGGGGGTCGTCTTTCCCCCGATCCGCGGCCCGGAGGGGAATCCCCGCCAGCCGCAGCATCTGCAGCACATGCAGATAGTCGTTCTCGAACGACACCGAGAAGGCGAGGGCGTGGAAGCGCCGGAGGTCGGTGCCCGACTCCAGGCTCACCAGGCTCTGGCCGCTCCGCTGCAGCTCTTCCCGGTCCCGGTCGTCGGGCAGGAAGGCCCGCTCGCAGAGGACATCGGGCAGGGCGTTGAGCATCTGGTAGATGCTCTGGAAGCCCAGATTGGACATCGCCACAAAATAGAGGTTGGGGTAGCAGAGGGCCACCCGGAACGAGCCCTGGTGGGGCACGGCCTGCAGGAAAACCTCCGCCTCGCGGAGGAAGGAGTGGCGCTCGTGCAGCCGTCGGCTCATAGGGCATTCCTCCCGACGCTGGGAGGACCCCCTATTCTACTGGAGATTCACCACTCTACGGAGAGGCCGACCCCCGCCCCCGTCCCCTTGGCGTCGCTTGTGGGGACGAGGCTGACCCGAGTCCGTCGAGCGAGCGGCTCGCCGTTCTCGCGCACCACCGTACGGCCGACGATGTAGCCCAAGGTCGCTCCCGCGAGCACATCGCTCAGGTAGTGCTTGTCCTTGACCAGACGCGAGGCGCCGATGGCGCTGGCCACGAGGTAGGAGGGGATCCCCACCTTCGGCCCGTAGTGGGCGTTGGCCACGGTGGCCCAGGCGAAGGCCGCCGAGGTGTGGCCGGAGGGAAAGGAGTAGTTGTCCGAGCCGTCGGGCCGCGTTCGGTGGACGGCCCTCTTCATGACCTCGGTGTAGACCTCGCTCAGGATCAAGGCCTCCGTGATGTCGTAGCTCGCGGCCCGGAAGCGTCCATCCCCGACTAGCCGGCCGCTGGCGAAGAGCCCGAGCGCGATGGGCGCCATCACGGGGAAGCTCCCCCCCGTGTCCCCTGCGTTGCCGAAGATGCTCGCGGGGGAGGAGACCGCGCTCCTGGTCCGGGTGTCGAGGAAGGAAGAGCCTCCGCTGACCGCGGCTCCGATCAGGAGGGGGGCCAGACTGTCCTTGCTGAAGACGCCCACCAGGCCGCGGCCAAGGTTCCGGGGGAAAGCGCCGAGGGTCCGCTGCCCGTCTTCCGGCGAGCCGTCGCTCGGGAAAAACCGGCCCAGGTCCGGAGGAGCGGGAGGGTCGAGCGTTTGAGAGGAGAGAGGGGCGGCGAGGACCGCTCCCAGGACCAAGAGACCGCTGACCCGCTTGGTTTGTAGCAACAGTGGCTCCCTCCGTCACGACGGGCACGGACTAAACCTCGGATTCTAGCATGGCTCCTGCACGCCGGGGAAACGACCGGGCCAGCGGTCGTGGGTCAGTTTGGCCAATGGCGCCGGAAGCGCTCCGCTAGGGATCGCTGAGCGTCGCCACTCCTGGCTGCGTACCGGGTACGCCCTTTGGGTCAGTGCGCAGGGGGCGGACAGCGTATCCCGGCCGCCGCCATCGTCGCCGCGCACATGGTGCAGTTAAGGAAGTTCACTTGGTAGGAAAAGCTCCCCGCGGCAACCTCGCCCACCGTGGTGAGCGCGGTGAAGCTTTCCTGGATCCCGCAGGTGTTGCTGCCGTCGCACGCGCTCGCGGTCGAGCAGCAGCCGGAGCCGCCGCTGTAGAGAGCCCGGTTCATCACCACTACCGTCTCGCCCGGGCCGACCCCGATGGGGGCGGTTCCGTAGGTGAATGAGCTCGACCCCACCGAGCAGCCCCCCGAAAGGCCCTGGGTTGTCTTGCGGACGCCGGTCACGCTCACGGCGCCGGTGGCCGAGTGATTCACCAGCGTCACCTGGGCGATCACGTCCATCTTGCAACTGATTTGCTGCCCGGCCTGGGGCGACGCCGCGGAGGCGGAGAGATCGGCCAGCGTCGCCGGCACGAGAGTCGTGGGAGGGGGAGTGGGCGTGGGCGCACTCGGGGGGCCGGTGTGGCAGGCGGCCAGGCCGCCCAGACAAGCGCCCGCGACCAGAATCCACGAGCCCCGGGAACAAACGCGCACGCTCAAGTATGCGACGCCCGGAGGGTGCTTGGCGAGTCGATTGTTCGGTAGTGTGTCCTGAGTCACGGTTCTCGGTCGGGTCCAGCCTTGGCGAGGCGTACCCCGAGACCCAGCATGAGGAGCATTCCCGGAACCGAGCCCGGAGACGTTCCCGCGCGTTTCACGGCCGACAACCGATCTTTCTTCATGTCCACCGGGGAGAGCTGCCGGCCCGTGTCTTCAAGGTGGACATCCTGACCGGGCAGCGGTGGCTCTGGAAGGGGATCACACCCAGCGACCCCGCCGGGTTGGCTCAGCGGATCCGGGACGTCCTACCGACGCCCGACGGCCGCTTCTACGTCTACCGCCTCCGGCGTATCCTCTCAGAGTTGTACGCCCAGGGGCTGAGCTAGAGCGCCGAAACTGAATGCCAACCGCCGGTGGCCCTACTCCTTGGCGAAGACGGACTTGGGCACCATGCAGTGGACTCCCTTACGGATGTCCACGACCTGGGTGACGCGGCAGTCGGCGACCATGGAGGTCAGCGCGTAGGCCTCGTCGCGGCTCATGGGCACGAGCTTCTGGGAAGCCAGGAAGTCCACCGTGTTCCGCACCGCGATCTTCATGGCTTCGTTCAGGTCCTCGTCGAAGGCCATCAAGATCCAGTGGGTCTTCGTCTCCGCCCGCGGCCACTCGATCTTGAGGTCCTTCCGGACCACGGGTTGGATCTCGATCTCCTTGTAAGCGCACTCCAGGGCGGTGAGATTGACCTCACCATTGCCCTGCCGGCAGTGCGCGTCGCCGATCCAAATCAGCCCGCCCTTCTGGAAAACGGGCACAAAGAAGGACGAGCCGGCCTGCAGTTCGTTCAGATCCAGGTTGGAGCCGTTTTTCCAGGGCCGCAGCGTGCTCGTGCGCCCTTTGGCGTCGTGGATGGGCGGCCCTGCCCTCTCCTTCGGCTCGTTCGGGTCCACGCCCACGGCCACGATCCCCGGGAAAGGCTTGAGGTCGAGCATCACGCCGGGCTTGAATTCGGTCTGCATCTTGGCAAGGTCGAGCTTGTAGTAGCGAACGAAGCCGTCCGGAAACTCAGGGGCGAGCATGCCAATGGTGGGGAATTGCGCTCCCGGCAAGTGGAAATTGAACCCCGAGGGCTTGGGCGTGATCTTCCGGATCCGGATCTCGAGGGTATCGCCGGGCTCGGCGCCGTTGACGAAGATCGGCCCCGTCACCGAATGCGGGCCCCCGCCGGGATTGGCCAGGCGCAGGCGGACGATCTCCGCCATCGGCGTGTCGGGCTGTAGCTGGTCCAGCGAGTGGTAGAGCGTCTCCACCGAGACCGTGTCCCCGGAGTCGACCGTGAGCTTGGGCTTCTCGGTCGGATCCAGCCAGCCCCACTGCACGTTCTCCTTGGTCGCGGCCAGGACATGATGCTTGCCGCCCGGAGCCGCGGGCTGAGCCCCGCCGGGTCTGCCCACGGCCAGCACACCAACGAGGAGAGCTGACACCAGGACGAAGCGCCGCATCGCCGCCTCCTTGTTCAGAAGAATGGCGGATTCTAGCACGGGACCCCGGGCGGTCCCGGCGCGCGGGGCGGAGAGCGGGGCGTGGGCTAGGGCTCGACGGCGGGCAGGATGTACTCGGTCAGGATCTTGTCCGTTTGTTCGTGCATGCCCTTGGTGTTGTAGTTGGTGCTGGTGATCACGGCCGTGAGGTCCAGCGCCGGGATGGCGACCACTTTGTTGCCGCCGTTGCCGGCCATCATGTAGGCGGGGTATGCCTTGTCCCCCGACTTCAGCGACCGCAGCCACCACAGGTAGCCGTAGTTGGTCTCCTCGTCGATCCGGGCGTGGGGCTTCGTGGAGGCCCCGACCCAGGCCTCGGGCACGATGCGGGCGCCGTTCCAGACTCCGCGGTCAAGATAGAGCTGCACCAGCTTCAAGAGGTCGCGGCTCCGCAGGCGGAGGCCGCCTCCGGTCTGGGCGAGGCCCAGGGGGGAGAACGGCCACTCCGCGCGCTCTATGCCGAGCGGAGAGAAGAGGACCTTGTCCGCGAAGGCATTCACGGGCTGGCCGCTGGCGCGCGCGACCACCTGTCCGAGCGTGAAGACGCCGGCCGTGCAATAGCTGAAGCTGCGCCCAAAGGGGGAGTCCTTCGGCCCCTGTCCCGACATGAATCCCCGGATCGGGAGGTCGAGGGTGAACTGGAGCCAGTCCTCGATGAGGTACATTCGCTCCTCGTTCCCGCGGGAGAAATCGTTCCAGTCGTTGCACTCCAAAAGCGAACTCATGGTGAGCAGGTCCTCGACCGTGATCTGCTCCTTGCGGGGATCGGGGTTCTGGAGGGGGCGCTTGTCGGGGAAGAAGGGGAGGACGGGCTCCCCCACCCCCTTCAGGAGGCCCTTGTCGATGGCGATCCCCGCCAGCATTCCCGTCACCGTCTTGGTGGCGGACCTTGTGTTCTGGAGGGCGGTCGCGTTCGAGTCGACATACGCCTCGAAAGCCAGCTTTCCGTGGCGCGCGACCAGGACGCTCGTGATCTTCTTGAATCCCTCGGAGCGGATGGCGGCGTCCAGGGCCTGGAGACGGGAAGCGTTCAGCTTCAGGAGCCCCGGGTCCGCAGTGGCCCATCCGTCGTCCGCCCTCTCCGCCGGCCGGGCTTCCGCCTCGGGCGCCCAGAGATGAGACCCGAGCACGGCCACCGCCATCACACCGGGCAAAACGCGACTGACCCAGGCATTCATGAATCAGACCCCCTCGCCGGTCACGGCCCTCCGGGACGCGCCCGGTGGCGGATTGGACGCACCCGACGCTCAGAAGGTTACGGTTAAGACGAGGCCGGCGCCCGACCCCTGCGGGTCGAGCCCGGGGGCCAAACGGACGCGGGGCTTGCCCGGGAGGGGCTCGCCGTCCCGGCGAACGGCGGTGCGGCCCACGATGTAGCCAATCCCGGCCCCGGCCAGGACGTCGGAGAGGTGGTGCGCCCTGATCTCCATGCGCGACACGCCGATGAGCCCGGCCAAAAGGTAGCCCGGCACGCCCAGCTTCCAGCCGTAGTAGTGAGCGCCCACCGTGGCCCAGGCGAACGCGTTCGAGGTGTGTCCGGAGGGAAAGGAGAGCTTGTCGGAGCCGTCCGGCCGGGGGCGCTGCGTCGCATACTTGAGGGCGGTGGTGTAGGTGACGGCGACGAGGGTGACCTCGGCTATGTCGTAGGTCGCATCGCGGAAGCGCTGATCTCTGGCCAGACGGCCCGCGCCGAACAGCGCGGCCGCGAGCGGTCCGATGACGTAGGCCTGACCCAGCCGGTCGCCAGCGTTACCGAGCCATTGGGCTCGCCTTTGGGCCGCGAAGTAGTTCTGCACGTTGTTGTCGAAGAGGGCCCCCCCGCCGCTCACGCCCGCGCTCACCAGGAAGGGGACCAGGTTGTCGGAGGAGAAGACGCCCACCGTGTCGCGCCCGAAGTTCGCGAGGAAGCGCGCGCCGGTGCGGCGCCCGTCGTCGGGATGGGGCCGGTCGACGGCGGGGGAGGCCGCGGCCTCGGCGGGGCGGGCCGGGGCCTCGGGGGGCGCGGCCGGCGCCTCTTGGGCCCGGGCCCGGAAGGGGAGGGCCAGGGTGACCAGGGCGAAGGCGACTAGGGTCCGCTGCGGTCGGCCTGATCCCAACGGCACCTCCACGCCCGGGGCAAGGTGCCGATTATAGACGCCGACACTAGTCGCTTCCACCCCCTTGCTTGCGCAGGAAGGCGGGCACGTCCAGGTCCACCCTCCCTCCCGCCACCGCCGCCTTGGGGTTGTTGGGCGTCTTGCGGTAGAAGCTGCCCCCCGCCTCCGCCGAGGAGTGCGGCATCGCGGTCTGGGAGCCCATGTAGTTGGTGAGGTCCACGGGGGTGGGGACCGCTTTGCGCGGGCCGCGCGTGAAGCCGGTCGCGATCACCGTGACCTTGACCGCGTTGCCCATGGACTCGTCGGTCACGATCCCGTAAATGACGTTGGCCTCCGGGTCCGCGACCTTGGTGATGAGGGAGGTGGCTTCCGCCGCCTCCGCCAAGGAGAGATCGGAACCCCCCGTGATGTTGACGATGATGCCCTTGGCGCCCTCGATCGAGCTGTCCTCCAGGAGGGGGTTCGAGATCGCGCGCTGGGCGGCCTCCACCGCCCGGTTCTCGCCCTGGCCGATCCCGGTGCCCATCACGGCCTGGCCCATGCCCTTCATGACCGCGCGCACATCCGCGAAGTCCAGGTTGATCTGGCCAGGCACGGTGATGATGTCGCTGATCCCCTGCACCGCCTGCCGGAGGACGTCGTCGGCCACGCGGAAGGCCTCGGAGACGGGGGTGTTGCGGGCCACCGTCTGGAGGAGGCGGTCGTTGGGGATGGCGATCACGGAGTCGACGCATTCGCGCAGCTGGACCAGGCCATCCATGGCCTGGCTCATGCGCCGCTTCCCCTCCAGGCCGAAGGGAAGGGTCACCACCGCCACCGTGAGGACGCTGCCGGTCTCCCCCCCCAGCTGGCCGGCGATGGAGGCGACCACGGGGGCCGCACCCGTGCCCGTTCCCCCCCCGAGCCCGGTGGTGATGAAGACCATGTCCGCGCCCTCCAGGGCGTCGCAGATCTTCTCCGTGTCCTCCACCGCGGCCTGGCGGCCGATGTCAGGGTTGGCTCCCGCCCCCAGCCCCTTGGTGACCTTGGCCCCGATCTGGATCTTCACCGGAGCGCGGTTCGCGCGCAGGGCCTGGAGGTCGGTGTTCACGGCGATGAACTCGATCCCCTGGAGCCCGGAGGCGATCATGCGGGCGATCGCGTTGCCGCCTCCCCCCCCCACCCCCACCACCTTTATCCGGGCCCCGCTCATCTCCTCGTCCGCGAAGGTGATGCGGCCCGGCGCATCGTTATGCTTGGTCATAGCTCAAATCCCTTCCGAGCAACCGGTCATGAACCCGCAGCGCAGGCAGATCCGCTTGCAGTGATAGGCGACGACGAAGGCGCCACACATCTCGCAGGGCAGGTCTCCGGGGTCGCGCAGGGCGAAGCCCCCGCCCCGGCGGACGACCTCTCGGGAACGGCTCTCGGTGATGGGCACAGGCGGAAAGGCCGCGCCTTCGCTCTTGACGTCCATGGCCACCTCCTTGGTTCTGCCCGGCCGGCCCTCCTGGCCGGCCCGTCGCCTTCCCCCGGTCGTCCCGCGCTCGCGGGGCCGGGAAGATCCCCTCAGAAAAAGTCCGACAACCAGCCCATGAGGCGCCCGGTCACCTTGCCGAAGGTCCCCGTCGCCGCCTGTTGCCGCGTGGTCCCCAGGGCTCGGCCGGCCCGGTTGCGATATCCGCAAAGCACCAGCCCCACCGCGGTGGAGTAGACGGGGCTGGCCACCACGTCGACCAGGCCCCCGATCCCGGCCGGGGTGCCCCTCCGCACGGGCATGTCGAAGATCTGCTCCGCGATTTCCGGCATCCCTTCCAGGATGCTGCCCCCCCCCGTGAGCACGACCCCGCTGTTCAGGCTGCGGTCGAAGCCGGCCCTCCTGATCTCGGTGAGGACGAGCTGGCAGATCTCCTCCGCCCGGGCCTGGACCACGTCCCCTAGCACCTGGCGGGCCATGATCCGGGGCTTGCGGCCCCCCACGCTCGGCACCTCGATCGAGTCCTCCTCCGGGACCATGGAGGTGAGAGCGCAGCCGTGCTTCTTCTTGATCTTCTCCGCCTCGTTGACGGGGGTGCGCAGGGCCACCGCCACGTCGTTGGTGAAGTGCTCGCCCCCCACCTGCAGGACCGCGGTGTGCCAGAGCGAGCCCTTCTCGAAGATGGCGAGGTCGGTGGTGCCGCCCCCGATGTCCACCAGGGCCACCCCCAGCTCCTTCTCGTCGGGGGTGAGGCAGGCCTCCGCGGCCGAGATCTGGGTGAGGACGGTGTCGATCACCTCCAGCCCGGCCCGGTTCACGCAGGTCACGGTGTTCTGGGCGGCGGTGGAGGAGCAGGTGATGATGTGGACGTTGACCTCCAGCCGGGTCCCGGTCATGCCCGTGGGGTCCCCGATGCCGTCCTGGTCGTCCACCACGAACTCCTGGGGCAGCACGTGGAGGATCTCGCGGTCCAGGGGAATGGAGACGGCCTTGGCCGCCTCGATGGCCCGGTGCACGTCCTCCCGCTCGATGACCCGGTTCTTGCTGGAGACCGCGATCACCCCCCGGGAATTGAAGCCGCGGATGTGGGTCCCCGCGATCCCCACGTAGGCGGAGCCGATCTCCACCCCCGCCATGAGCTCCGCCTCCTCGAGGACGCGCTTGATGGAGTCCACGGTGGCCTCGAGGTTGATGACCACCCCTTTGCGAAGGCCCTTGGACTCCGTCTGGCCGATTCCGATCACGTCCAGGCGGCCCTCTTCCGTGATCTCGGCCACGATGGCGCAGATCTTGTGGGTCCCGATGTCCAGGCCCACGATGTAACGGTCCTTTTTCTTGGCCAAAGCTAGTTCCCTCTCTCCCTTGGGCGTGCCTTCGCCGCCCGGGGGGGCGGTCCCCCGGCGGCCGGAACGGGGGGGACGGTTTCCAGGGGCCGCGCATAAATGCGGCCGCGGAAGCGCAGGTCGAATGCGGCGGTCCCGGGGGCCCTCTCCGCGAGGTCCCGCCGGAGACCGAGAAAAGTGAGGAAGCGCCGGCGGTAGGGCGGGGACCCCATGAGCAGCACCTCGCCCGCCCCCTTGAGCACGACCCTCATGTCCCCCGCGCCGTCCACGAACACCTCCGACACCTCCGCGGAGAGCTCTCCGAGGTCGCGCAGCAGGGTCCCCGCCCGCTGCGCGCGTTCCCGACGGTCCTCGCCCTCCACCCCGCCCAGGCCGCGCACGATGGGGAGGTCGAAAGCGGCGGTGCGGGGACCGTAGACGTCGATGAGGGCGCCGTCGCCGTCCATGAGGTAGAGCCGCTCCACCTCCGCCAGGGCCAGGGGGACCCGCTCGCGGATCTCCACCTTGAGGGTGTCGGGCAGGGTGCGGCCGACGGTGGCGTCGGCCACCCAGGGCGAGGCGCGCAGCCGGGTCTTCAGGGCCTCGATGTTGAGGCCGAGGATGTTCTCCCCCACCGCGGGGCCGAGCAGCTCGCGCACCTCCCCCTCGGAGAGGAAGTGGCTCCCCCGGACTTCCACCCGGCCCACGCGCAGCCGCTCGCTGGCCATCACCTTGGCGTAGCCCGTCCAGAGGGCGGCTAGGGTGACGAGAAGGGCGGCCAGAAGCTGCAGGATCAGGATGGCGCGGGCCGTGAAGCCCCGCCGGGTGCGCCGCACCCGCGTCCTGGTCCGGGGACGGAGGAAGGGCGGGTCATCCGCGGGGCCCAAGGGGACGGGGTTCAAGGGAAGATCGGCCATGGCCTCCAGGGGAAGCTCGAAGGGCAGGCCGCGCCTAGCCATGGCGGGGCCTCCAGACCTTGACCTCGAGCTCGAGGTTGACGCCCGCCTCCCGCTCCACCCTCTCGTGGACGACCTCGAGAAGAGCGAGCACGTCCGCCGCGCGCGCGTTCTGGTCGTTGACCACGAAGTTCGCGTGCCGCGGGCTCAGGACCGCCCCCCCCTTGCGGGTGCCCTTGAGGCCCAGGGCATCGATGATCTTGCCCGCGTGGCCCCCGGGCGGGTTCTTGAATACGCAGCCCGCGTTGCGCCCGCCGGGCTGGCTCTCCGTACGCTGCCGCGTGAGCTCCCGGGTCTCCTTCTCCAGAAGCGCGGGGTCCTCCGGGGAGAGCCGCACGGTCAGGGAGGCCACCGCGGAGCCCTCGGGGATGGAGGACCCGCGGTAGTGGAAGCGCCAGCCCTCGGGGGGCCGGGCGGGGGAGCCGTCCTCGTCGTAGACCAGGATCTCCTTGAGGACGTCGCTGATCGAGAAGCCGTAAGCCCCCGCGTTCATGACCGCGGCCCCCCCGATCGAGCCCGGGATGCCGACCGCGCTCTCCAGGCCCCGCCATCCGGCGCGGCAGCACTGGACCACGGTGAAGATCACGCCCGCCCCCGCCGCCGCCGTCACCTCTCCGTTCTCTCCGATCTCCACCCGACGCATCTCCTCGGTGTTCACGATCAGCTCGTCCAGGCCCTCGTCCACCACCACCAGGTTCGATCCCCCGCCCAGGATGCGGTGGGGCACGGCGAGCTCGCCGCGGAGGGCCAGGGTTTTCCGGAGCTCCTCGGGCGAGCGGGGAAAAGCCATCACCGCCGCCGGACCGCCCACCCCCATGGAGGTGTGGCGGGAGAAGGGCTCCTGCTCGCGGAAGGGCACCCCCGCCTCCGCGAGCGCCGGCGTCACGCGGGGATCCATGCGCTCACGCCCCCTGCCTCCGCAGCAGCTCTTCCCCCGCCGACCACACGCTTCCCGCCCCCAGGGTCAGGACCACGTCCCCCGCCCGCGCTTCCGCGGCCAGCCGCTCGGTGGCCGCCTTCAGGTCCCCCGCGTAAACGGCATGGCGGTGGCCCCGCTCCGCGATGGCCTGGGCCAGGGCCTCGGCCGTGATCCCTGGGATCTCCTCCTCCCCCGCCCCATAGACATCGGTCAAGAGGAGGGCGTCCGCCAGGTGGAAGGCGCGGCAGAAGTCGTCCCAGAGGGCCTGGGTGCGGGTGAAGCGGTGGGGCTGGAAGAGCACGAGCGTCCGCCGCGACCCCGCCCGGAGGCGCAGGGTCTCGAGGGTGGCGCGGATCTCCGTGGGGTGGTGGCCGTAGTCGTCCACGACCGTGATGCCGCCCGCCTCGCCCCGCACCTGGAAGCGCCGGTCGACACCCGTGAAGCCCTCCAGAGCCGCGCGTACTTTTTCGAAGGGGACGCCGAGGTCGGAGCCGACCGCCACCGCGGCCAGCGAGTTCTGGGCGTTGTGGGCCCCTGGCACCGCGAGCCGGATCGGCCCCAGGGCCTGGCCCCCGAGGGTGGCGGTGTAGGCGGAGCCCTCGGGGCCCACCTTGAGATCGCGGGCGGAAACGTGGGCCTGGGGGGAGAGTCCGTAGGTGAGGACCCGGCGCTCCACCCGGGGCAGGATGTCCTGCACGGGCCCGTCGTCCAGGCAGAGCACGGCTACCCCGTAGAAGGGGACCTTGTTCACGAAGCCGATGAAGGCCTCCTGGAGATCGCTGAGGTCCCGATAGACGTCGAGGTGCTCGCGGTCGATGTTGGTCACGACCGCCACCGTTGGCGAGAGCTTGAGGAAGGAGCGGTCGGACTCGTCGGCCTCCGCCACCACGAAGTCGCCCTTGCCCAGCCGGGCCCCCGAGCCGAGCACGCCCAGCCGTCCCCCCAGGACCACGGTGGGGTCGAGGCCGCCCCGGTCGAGGACGAGGGCCACCATCGAGGTGGTGGTGGTCTTGCCGTGGCTCCCCGCCACCACCACTCCGTACTTGAGCCGCATCAGTTCGGCCAGCATCTCCGCCCGCGGGATGACAGGAACGCCCACCCGCCGCGCCTCCAGCACCTCCGGGTTGTCGCTGCGGACGGCGGTGGAGGTGACCACCACGTGGGCCCCCTTCAGGTGGGCGGCGTCGTGGCCGACGGCGACCCGCGCTCCCAGCGCGGCCAGCCGGTCGGTGATCGCGGAGCGCCGGAGGTCGGACCCGGTCACGGTGTAGCCGAGGTTGAGCAGCACCTCCGCAATCCCGCTCATGCCCGAGCCCCCGATCCCCACGAAGTGGATGTGCTGGATCCTCCTAAGCACTCTCGGCTCCCGCCGGGAAAGAGGGAGACACCCGCCCGCGCGCGCCGGCCGGGCCCAGGAGCCCGGAGCTCCCTCTCCCGCGTCCTCGTCCCTCGCTCATGCCAAGCCATCTAGCAGGTCCGCCACCCGGGCGGCCGCGTCCGGCCGACCGCGGCGGCGCGCCGCCTCCTCCATGGCCTCGATCGTCCCCGGGCTCTCGAGCAGTCCCCTTAGGGCGCGGGCCAGGGCCTCCCCCGAGAGCTCCCCCTCCTCCATCACCGCCGCCGCCCCCGCCGCCTGGAGGGCGCGGGCGTTCTCCCGCTGGTGGTCGCCGGCGGCACGCGCGAAGGGGACGAGGAGGGCGGCCTTCCCCGCGGCCAGGAGCTCGGCGCAGGTCGTAGCCCCGCTCCGCGCGAGCACGAGGTCCGCCTCCTGGAGCCGGCGCTCCATGTCGTCCACGAAGGCCAGCACCTCGTCCGGTCGCCCCGCGGCGCGGTAGCCGGCCAGGACCTCCCCCCGCATGGCCTCCCCCGTCTGGTGGACGAGACGGAGCCGCTCCGACCCCGGCAGGTGGGGCAGGGCGGCCAGGAGCGCGCGGTTCAGGACGGCCGACCCCTGGCTCCCCCCGAAGGCGAGGACCGTGAAGGGGGGCGCGTGGCGCCGGGGCGGGCGCGGCGCGAAGCCCGCCCGCACCGGGTTGCCGGTGATCACGCCCTTCCCCCCGAACTCGCGACGGGCCTCCTCCCACGCGCAGGCCACCCGCGTCACCAGCGGGCGCAGGACGCGGTTGGTGAAGCCCGGCTTCGCGTTGGGCTCGAGGATCACCGTGCGCACTCCCAGGAGAGCCGCGGCCAGCACGACCGGCCCCCCCGCGTACCCGCCCACCCCGAGGACGGCCGCGGGGCGGAGGCGCCGGACGAGGGCCGCGGAGCGCAGCAGGCCGTAGGGCAGGGCGAGCAGGCCCCGCAGGAAGGGAAAGAGACCCACGCGGTTGAGGGGCAGGATGGGCAGGAGCACGAGCTCGTGGCCGGCCGCGGGCACGAGGCGGGTCTCGAGCCCACGGGGCGTTCCCGCAAAGACGATCCGGGTCTGGGGCGAGCGGCGGGAAAGCTCCGCCGCCACCGCGATCCCGGGGAAGAGGTGGCCCCCGGTGCCGCCCGCCGCGATGAGTATCGTCCGCGCCATTCAGTCCGCATGTTGAGACACGTTCAGAACCAGCCCCACCGCGAGGAGGGTGAACACGAGCGACGAGCCCCCCGCGCTGATGAAGGGCAGGGGGATCCCCTTGGTGGGGAGGAGGCCCAGCACCACGCTGATGTTGATGAAGCCCTGGAGCACGATCCCCACCGTGAGGCCCGCGGCCAGGAAGGTCCCGAAGGCGTCGGGGGCCTTCCAGGCCGCGCGCAGCCCCCGCCACAGCACGAGCACGAAGGCCATCACCACCGCCGCCGCCCCCAGCAGGCCGAGCTCTTCCCCGATCACCGCGTAGATGAAATCGCTGTACGGATAGGGAAGGTAGAACAGCTTCTGGCGCCCCTCCATGAGGCCCACTCCGGTCACACCCCCCGTGCCCACCGCGATCAGGCTCTGGATGATCTGGTAGCCGGTGCCGCGGGCGTCGGACCAGGGGTTCAGGAAGGCCTCGATGCGGTCGCGGCGGTAGGCGGCGCCCATGACCAGGTGGTAGAGGAGCCCCAGCCCGGGCACGGCTAGGGCCGCGAAGTAGCGGAGCCGGACCCCAGCCAGGAAGAGCATCACTCCACCGGTCAGGACAAGGGTGGCCGCGCTCCCCAGGTCGGGCTGGATGTAGACGAGGAAGGCGAACCAGCCCAGGAGGAGAAGAGCGGGGAAGAGCGCGGGCAGGAACTCGTTCACCCGCTCTCCCCGCCGTTCGATGTGGTAGGCCAGGAAGAGGATGACGGCCAGCTTGGCCATCTCCGCGGGCTGGAAGGACAGGCTCCCCAGGCGGATCCAGCGGTGGGTCTCGTTCACGGGGCGCAGGAAGAGGACCAGGATCAGGAGGAGCGTAGTGCCTGCCACCACCGTGTAGACGACGGTCGGCCGGCGAAGCTTGCGGTAGTCGATGCGCAGGGCCGCCACCATGACCGCGAGGCCGAGGGTGGCCCACACCACCTGCTTGAACAGGAAGTAGTAGGCGCTGCCATGCCGCTCCTGGGCGAGGGCGGAGGACGCGCTCCACACCATGACCAGGCCGAGCCCGAGGAGGGCGGCGGTCACGGCAAAGAGGGTGAGGTCGGAGGAGAGCTTCTTAGCCATCTTCCGAGGGCCCCCTTCCGCCCGCCCCCTCCCGCGCGGCCAGCCGACCCACCTCCTCCTTGAACTGTCGCCCGCGGTCGGCGTAGTCCGTGAACATGTCGAAGGAAGAGCACGCCGGGGCCAGGAGAACGGTGTCTCCGGGGCGGGCGGCCCTAAAGGCCAGCTCCACCGCCTCGACCAGGCTGGCGCAGGGAACGACGGGCACGCTCCCCCCCAGGGCGGACACGATGCGTTCCCGCGCCTCGCCGATGGCCAGGACGCGCTTGCCCCGCTCGCGCAGCCCGGGCCCGAGCTCGGCGAAGTCCCCCCCCTTGTAGCGGCCGCCCAGGATCATCAGCACCGGTCCGGAGAAGGCCTCCAGGCTCCGGCGCGCCGCGTCCACGTTGGTGGCCTTCGAGTCGTTGAAGAAGTCCACGCCCCGGACGGTGGCCACGGGCTCGAGCACGTGCTCGAGGCCGAGGAAGCCGGTTACGGCCCGGGTGATGGCCTCGGGGCTCGCCCCCATGAGGCGGGCGGCGGCCGCGGCGGCCAGGAGGTCGGCCATGAGGTGCGCCCCGCGCAGACGGACCGCGGACCGGGGGAAGAGAGTCTCCGCGACCCCTCCACGGGCGAGGCGCGCCTCGCCCCCGGCGAAAAACGCGGCGTCCGGTCGACCCACGGCGGAGGCAGGCTCGTTCCGGGGATGGAAGGGCAGCACCCTCGCTCGGCCCTTCTTGGCCAGGCCGAGGACCGCCGCATCGTCCGCGTTCACCACCGCCCAGTCCTCCGCCGTCTGCTTGGCGAAGATCCTCGCCTTGGCCTCCGCGTAGGCCTCGAACGACGGGTGCCGATCCAGGTGATCGGGGGAGATGTTCAGGAAGACGGCCACCCGGGGGCGGAAGCTTTCGACCCCTTCCAGCTGGAAGCTCGAGACCTCGACCGCAAACACGGTGTCCGCGGTCGAGCCCTCCACGAGGCCGATCAAGGCCTCCCCGATGTTGCCGCCCACCCTCACGTCGCCCCCCGCTTCCTTCAGCATCGCCCCCAGGGCAGCGGTGGTCGTGGATTTCCCCTTGGTCCCGGTCACCGCCGCTACCCGCCCCTGGAGGTGGCGGAAGGCGAGCTCCACCTCTCCGATCACGGGCACCCCTGCGGCCCGGGCGGTTCGGAGCGCGGACGCCTCCCAGGGCACCCCCGGAGACACCACCACTTGGGCGGCCCCCGCGAATGTTTCCGGGTGGTGGCCACCCAGCTCCAGGCGCACGCCCCGGGCCGCGAGCCTCACGGCCTCCGCCGGAAGCTGCCCCGCCTCACGGAGGTCCGTAGCCACCACCGCCTCCCCCCGCCGCGCGAGGAACTCCGCGGCCGCGATACCCGACCGCGCCAGCCCGACCACCACGATGGGTTTCCCCTCCACAGCCATGGCGTCCTCATGCCGTCGTGCTTCTCATTCAATTCACCTCAGCTTGAGCGTGGTGAGACTGAAGAGGGCGAAGACGAAAGCGGCGATCCAGAACCGGATGACGATCTGGGGCTCCTTCCAGCCCACGAGCTCGAAGTGGTGGTGCAGGGGCGACATGCGGAAGATGCGCTTTCCCACCAGCTTGAAGGAGGCCACCTGCAGGATCACGGAGAGACCCTCGATGACGAAGAGCCCGCCCACCGAGAAGAGCAGGAGCTCCTGCTTGATCAGGATGGCCACCGTGCCCAGGGCCCCGCCCAGGGAGAGGCTGCCCACGTCGCCCATGAAGACCTGGGCGGGATAGCAGTTCCACCAGAGGAAGCCCATGGAGGCCCCCACCATGGCCCCGCAGAAGACGGTCACCTCCCCCGCTCCCGGCTGGTAGAGGAGGTCGAGATAGCTCGAGAACACGCGGTGGCCGGTCACATAGGCGAGGACGGTGAAGGCGGCGGCCGCGATCAGGGTGGAGCCGATGGCTAGGCCGTCCAGCCCGTCCGTGAGGTTCACGCAGTTGCTGGCCGCCACCACCACGAGCACCGCAAAGAGGATGTAGAAGGCGGAGAGGTCGGGCATCACGGTCTTGAAGAAGGGGAAGACCACTCGCGTCGAGTACGAGGTGGGATCCACGCGCGCGAGCACGAAGAGCACGACCCCCAAGACCAGGCCGACCGCGATCTGCCCATGGAGCTTGCGGCGAGGGGAGAGGCCCAGGCTCTGCTTCTTCACGACTTTGACGTAGTCGTCCCAAAAGCCGATGGCCCCGAAGGCGAGCGTGGACAGGACCAGGATCCAGATGTTGCGGTTGGTGAGGTCGCCCCAGAGGAGGCTGGGCACGAGGATGCCGGACAGGATGAGGACGCCGCCCATGGTGGGGGTGCCGGCCTTGGCCTTGTGGGCCTGCGGCCCCTCCTCCCGGATGGGCTGTCCGACCTGCAGCCGCCGCAGGCGCTCGATCGCCCACGGCCCGAGGGCGAGGACCAGGAAGAGCGCGGTCAGGCTGGCCACCGCGGTGCGGAAGGTGATGTAGCGGATCACGTTCAGGGCCGTGACCTGGTGGCGGAAGGCGTAGAGGAGGTGGAAGAGCATTACTCACGGACCTCTCCGTAGCGGGCCAGGAGAGCCTCCACCACCGACTCCAGGGAGACGCCGCGCGAGCCCTTCACGAGCACCGCGTCCCCGGGCCGCACGAGCTCAGGGACGGCGGCCGCGGCAGCGGCCGCGTCCGGGAAGGCGTGGAGGGCACTCGGTGCCATCCCCCCCCGTTTCGCACCCTCCAGGAAGTGGAGGGCGAGGGGCCCCACCGCGGCCAGGACCTCCGTCCTCTCCGCCAGCCGCTCGCCCGCCTCGCGGTGGAACTCGGGGCCCCGCGGACCGAGCTCCCGCATGTCGCCCAGGATGAAGACCCGCCGGCCGCCCCCCGCCGAGGCCATGGCCTGAGCGGCGGCCGCGAGCGCCTCCGGGTTCGAGTTGTAGGAGTCATCCAGCAGGGTGATCCCGCCCGCGAGGCGGCGGATCTCCCCGCGGTGCGGGGCGGCGACAAGATGCGTGGCCGCCGCGGCCAGGGCCTGGGGCTCGATCCCGCGGGCGTGGGCCACCGCGGCCGCGGCCAGGAAGTTCATGACGGAGTGGAAGCCGGCCAAGGGGAGGGCCACGTCCACCGTCTGGCCCCCCACCTTGAGGTCGAAGCGCATCCCGAACGCGCTGGCGCGCGCGTTTTCGGCGAACACGTGGTGGCGGGGGTCGCGGCCAAACCAGACCACGCGCCCGCCCCACTCCTCGCCCGCCCGGCGCACCCGCGGATCGTCGCCGTTCAGGACCGCGAGCCCTCCCGGGACCAGGCCCGCGAAGACCTCGGCCTTGGCCCGGGCGATCTCGTCGACGGAGGCGAAGAACTCGAGGTGGACGGGGGCCACGTTGGTGAGGACCGCGATGTCGGGACGCGCGACGAGGGAGAGCGCCTTGAGCTCGCCCTTGGCCGACATCCCGAGCTCGAGCACGGCCGCGGTGTGCTCGGGGCGAAGGCGGAAGAGGGTCAGGGGCAGGCCGAACTGGTTGTTCAGGTTGCCCTCCGTCTTGAGGACGGGGCCGGCGGTGGCGAGGAGGGCGGCCGTCATGTCCTTGGTGGTGGTCTTTCCCATGGAGCCGGTGATGGCCACGACCGGCAGGTCGGCGAGCCGGCGCACGTGAGAGGCCAGATCGGAGAGGGCGCGGGTGGTGTCCGCCACGCGCAGCAGGGTGAGCCCGCCCGGAGCCTCCACCGTCCGCTCCACCACCGCCGCCGCCGCCCCCCGCCCCGCCGCCTCGGCCAGGAACGCGTGGCCGTCGAAGCGGGGGCCGGCTATGGCGAAGAAGAGCTCTCCCCGGGCGAGGGTGCGGGAGTCGATGGAGACGCCGCTGAAAGAGACCCCCGCCCGGCCCCGGACCTCGCCGCGGACCGCCTCCGCCGCCTCCTCGATCGCGAACGTGGCCGGGACGCTCAGGACATGCCTCATTTCTTGCCGCCGCGGACGGCCAGCCGGTTCAGCATGTCGCGGGCCACCTGCCGGTCGTCGAAAGGCACGGTGCGGTCACGCAGGACCTGGTAGCCCTCGTGGCCTTTGCCCGCGATCACCACCGCCGACCCCTCGCGGCCCATCTCCAGGGCCTTGGCGATGGCCTCCCGCCGGTCCACGATGGTGTGGGTGGCGGCCCCCCGCCCCGCCGGCATCCCGCGCTTGATCTCTTCGACGATGGCCTCCGGGGGCTCGCTGCGCGGGTTGTCGGAGGTCACGATCACGACGTCGGAGAGACGCGCCGCCACCGCCCCCATGAGGGGGCGCTTGGTGCGGTCCCGGTCCCCGCCGCAGCCGAAGACAGTGATGAGGCGCCGGGGGGAAAGCTCGCGCACCGTCTCCAGCAGGTTCTTGAGGGCGTCGTCGGTGTGGGCGTAGTCGACGATCACGGTGAAATCCTGGCCGGCGTCGACGCGCTCCAGCCGGCCGGGGACTCCGGGGAGGGAGGCGAAGCCGCGGAGGGCGGCCTCCGCGGGCAGGCCCAGGGCAAGGGCAGCCCCTAGGGCGGCCAGCAGGTTCTGCACGTTGAAGCGTCCGAGCAGGGGCGAGCCCACCTCCAGGACGCCCACCGGGGTCTTGGCCCGGAACCGGGTCCCGGCTAGGGAGAGGGTTATCCCCTCCGCGCGGAGGTCGGCGGGGCGGGATAGGGAATAGGTCCAGACCCGCCCCCTGGCCACCCGGGCCAGGTCCGCGCCGCGGTCGTCGTCGGCGTTCAGGATGGCGTGTCCGTCCTCCCGCAGCAGCGTGTCGAAGAGGAGGCGCTTGGCCGCGAAGTAGCGTTCCATGTCGCCGTGGAAGTCCAGGTGGTCGCGGGTGAGGTTGGTGAACACGGCCACCTTGAAGGGGCAGCCGTCCACGCGGTGCAAGGCCAGGGAATGGGAGGACACCTCGAGCACGGCGCGGCGGCAGCCCGCCTCCACGATCTCCCGGAACAGGGCTTGCAGGTCCGAGGACTCGGGGGTGGTCCGCGAGGCCTCGACCTGGCGGGACCCGAGCCGGTACTCGATCGTGCCCAGAAGCCCCACCGTCTCCCCCGCCGCCCGCAGGGCGGCGTCGATCAGGTAGGTGGTGGTGGTCTTTCCGTTGGTGCCCGTAACTCCCACCAGGTCCAGTTGCTGGGCGGGATCCCCGAAGACCGCCGCCGCCAGCGCGGCCAGGGCCACCCGGGCGTCTGCCACCCGGATCCAGGGCCCCCCGGGGATGGGCGGGGCTTCGGAAACGACGGCCAGGGCTCCCTTCTTGCGCGCGGCCTCCACAAACGCGTTGCCGTCCGTGACCATCCCGTGGATGGCCACGAACAGGGACCCCGGCCCGACCCGGCGCGAATCGTGGGTGACCCCCGTCACGACCAGGCGAGGGTCCCCGTGGTACTCGGCCCCCGGCAGCCGAAGGAGGAGGTCACCGAGGGTCACGGCCGCACCTTGGCCGGCCCCTCGCTCGGGTCGCCATCCCGTCGGAGCGTAAGCACACACGTATAGCCAGCTTCAATCTCCGTGCCCGGCTCCGGGCTCTGGCCCACCACCCGTCCCGAGCCCTTGAGCTCCACGATCAGGCCCCGCCGGGCGGCGGCGATGGCGGCCTCGCGCGCCGACCGGCCACGCAGGTCCGGCATGAGCCCGGGCTCGCCCTCGGCGCGCGGGCCGGGAGCAGGCTCCGTCCGGTAAGCGACGGGGACCACGTCCTCCCGGGGATAGGCCAGGGCGTGCAGGACCCGGTTGGCGTCGTCCGGGGGGACGGCCAGGTGGCGCAGGGCCTGCTCGGCCACGCGCGCGAACACGGGAGCGGCCACGTCGCCCCCCTGGTTCTTGGTCCCCCGCGGGGAGTCGAGCGAGACCAGGATCACGAGGGCGGGCCGGGCGGCGGGAACGAAGCCTACGAACGAGGCCACGTGGTCCTGCATCGAGTAGTGGCCGGAGGCCTCCACCTTCTGGGCCGTGCCCGTCTTCCCCGCCACCTGGTAGCCGGGCACGGCCGCGTTCCGGCCCGTCCCCTCCCGGACCACCGCCTTCAGGATCTCGGTCAGGGTGAAGACGCTGTCGGGCTCCAAGACCCGGCGCACCGCCACCGGCTTGAACACCTTGAGCGGGCGTCCCGCGCTGTCCTCCACCTGGCGCACCACCAGCGGCCTCATGAGGTAACCCCCGTTGGCCACCGCCCCCGCCGCCATGGCCATTTGCAGGGCGGTCACCCCCACCTCCTGGCCGAAGGAGAGGGAGGCGAGTGAGATCGCGCTCCACTTCGAAGGGGGGCGGAGGAGCCCGCTCGACTCCCCGGGCAGATCCACCCCCGTCGTGGTCCCGAAGCCGAAGTCCCTGAGGTAGCGGTTGAAGTTCTCCCGCCCCACCCGCTGCGCCACACGGATCATGCCGATGTCGCTGGACTTGGCCACCGCGTCCTTGAAGCTCAGCTTGTCGAAGACCGCATGGTCGTTGATGCGCGTCCCCGCGATCTCGATCGAGCCGTTGCCGCAGTCCAGGATCTCGTCCGGCTCCACCACCTTCTCCTGGATGCCGGCGGCGGCGGTGACGATCTTGAACATGCTGCCGGGCTCGTAGGCATCGGCCACCGCCCGGTTCCGCCAGTGCGAGCTGGGATAGGCGGCGAAGCGGTTGGGGTTGAAGGTGGGACGGTTGGCGAGGGCCAGGATCTCCCCCGCGAAGGGCTCGAGCACGATCACCACCCCCGAGAGGGCCTGGGTCTCGGCCATGGCCCGGTCCAGCTCCCGCTCCGCCGCATACTGGATGGACTCGTCGAGGGTGAGGGTCACGGTGGCCCCGTCCGTGGACGGCTTCTCCGTCTCCCCCACCGGCCGGCGGCGGGCGTCGGTGTGGACCACCACCTTGGCCGCGCGGCCCCGGATCACGTCCTCGAAGGCGTACTCGATGCCGCTCATCCCCGTGTTGTCGAGGCCCACGTAGCCGAGGACCTGGCTGGCCAGCTCGCGCTTGGGGTAGTAGCGGCGGTTCTCGGTCAGGAAGCCGATGCCGTCCAGCTGCAGCTCGCGCACGGAGCGCGCGGTCGTGGGGTCCACCTTGCGCTTGACCCAGATGAAGGCCCGGTTGCGCTGGAGCTGGAGGGTCAGGTCCTTGCGGCCGGCCGCGTCCATGCCGAACGCGCGGGCGAGGGCGGAGGCGGTCTGGCCAAGATCGGCGATGTCCTGGGGGACGGCGTAGAGCGACTCCGCGTCGACGGACACGGCCAGGGTCTTGCCGTTGCGGTCCAGGATGGGGCCCCGGCGGGGGTCGAGGTTGATGGTGCGCTCGCTCTGGCGGGCGCTCTGTTTCTCGAAGACCCGCCGTTGCAGGACCTGGAGGTGGAAGAGGCGCACGCCGATCACGACCGCCCACAAGGAGACGGAGAGGGCCAGGAGCATGAGGCGCAGCCGGGTCAGTCGCTCCCGCGAGGGGGCGGGCCCGGGTTCAGGCGGCGCCAGGGGGCGATCCATGGGCTCCTAGTTCGGCTCCGCCCGCTCCGGACCACGCCCCGGAGAGGGCACGGGCGGGCGCGGGCCGCGCTCGCGGGTTGCGGCTTCGGGGGGGAGGGCGGTCTCGCTCGGCCCCGTCCCCTTGCCCCCCGCGACCCGCGCCGCCCCCGCCACCGGCCGCGCGGTCTCGACCACGATGGACCGCTCGGGAGGGGGAGGGGCGAGGCCGAGATCGCGGACCGCGATCGTCTCCACGCGCCGGAGGTTCTCGAGGGCCGCCTTTTCCAGGCGCAGTTTGCGGTTCTCCTCGAGGAGGCGCTCGCGCTCCCGCGAGGACTGCTCGGCGGCGACCCCCGCTTGCTTGAGCTTCAGCGCGGGCCAGGCGTAGAGCACGAGGCCGCCCACCAGGACGCCCACGAGCAGGAGCAGCCAGCCGATGTCCCGGCTGGCGCGGGGGTCCACCTGTCGCACCACCTGCGAGTTGTCGATGGCCTTGCCGATGAGGACCACGCCGCTGTCCAGGCCCTCGTCCCTCACGCCGCCGCCCGCTCGATGGCGCGCAGCCGGGCGCTGCGGGCCCGTGGGTTGTCGCGGACCTCCTCCGCGCTCGGGCGGAGGGGTCGCCGGGTCAGGGCGTTAAAGCCCTGGGTGAGGAGGGCCCGAAAGGTCACCTTGACCTCACGATCCTCCAGGCTGTGGAAGGCGATCACGACCATCCGCCCCCCGGGGGCGAGACAAGAAGCCAGCGCCTCGAGGGTCGAGCCGAGGGCCTCGAGCTCGCGGTTCACACGGATGCGGAGGGCCTGGAAGGTGCGGGTGGCGGGGTGGAGGCCGGGCCGGCGGCTCCGGCCCGCGGAGCGGCGCACGATCTCGGCCAGGGCGGTGGTGGTCGCGATGCGGGAAACGCGGCGCGCCTCCACGATGGCGCGGGCGATCCGCCGCGATGCGGGCTCCTCCCCGTAGCGGTAGATGAGGTCCGCCAGCTCGCGCTCGGGCATCCGGTTCACCACCTCCGCCGCCGTCTCCCCCCGGCTCCGATCCATGCGCATGTCGAGGGGCCCCGCAGCTTGGAAGCTGAACCCCCGCTCCGGCGCGTCGAGCTGCGCGGAGCTGATCCCGAGGTCGAGGAGGATGCCGGCCGCCCTCTCGCCGCCGAGGAGGGTGGGGATCTCGCGGTAGTCCGTGTGCACGAGGCGCGCGCGCGAGGCGAACGGCAGGAGGGCGGCGCGCGCCCTCTCCAGGGTCTCCCCATCGTGGTCGACGCCGAGGAGGCGCCCGTCGGGCGCGCTCCGCCGCAGAAGCTCGACCGCGTGTCCGCCCAGGCCCACCGTCCCGTCCACGTAGAGGCCTCCCCGCCTCACGGCCAGCAGCTCCAGGCTCTCGGCCAGGAGGACCGGCCGATGGTCCACCACATCAGATCCCGAACTCCGAAAGGGCCTTCCCGTCGTCGTCGGTGAAGGGCTCCTTCTTGAAGCGCTCCAGGAGGCGCTTCTGGTTCCATACTTCCATGTAAGTGTGCGCCCCGAGCACGCTCACCTCGCCCACCATGGCCGCGGACTCGCGCAGGAGCTGGGGCAGGAGCACGCGACCCTGCTTGTCCAGGGCCACGACCTGACCGAAGTAGTTGACGCGGTCCAGGAAGCGAAGCTTCGAGGGATTGGTGGAGGGAACCGCGGCCAGCTTCCGCTCGATCTCCAGCCAGACCGCCATCGGATACAGCCGCACGTACTCCCCGGTCACGCTGGTCACGAACAGCTCGGGCCCGTACTGCGACTCCACGAGCGTGCGGAAGCCGTTCGGCACCTTGAGGCGGCCCTTGTCGTCGATGCGTGCCGGATGATTACCCCGGAGCATCTCCCCCCACGCGCGTTTGAAGTGTCACGCCGCCCCGCGAACCGCACGGGGGACGACACCTATCTCGAAAGGTCGCCGGCCTGCCCAAACGGGGGCAGTTCGACCACTTCCTTCCACAAAAATCCACCAGGAGTCTAGATCCCGGACAGGGGCCTGTCAAGGCGAAAATGAACTAGCGGTTGGGTTTCCCCTGTGGATGCGTCGGCCGGGAGGGCCCCTCCCCAGGGGTAGGGGGCGCGGGAGGCAGCGGCCACTGCAGGTCGAGGGACACGTCGTCGAGCAGCCGCTCCGAGTCCTTCAGGAACGAGGCCCAAGCGTCGGGCCTCCACACCTCGAATCGGTTCAGGACACCCACCACGACCACTTCGCGCAGGAGGCCCGTGGCCACGCGCAGCGTGGGGGGCAGCAGGATCCGTCCCTGCCCGTCGAGCTCGCAGTCCGCGGCCCGACTGGTCAGGAGGCGGGTCAGGGCCTTGACGGGACGGCTGAAGGCGGGCAGGGCCCCGAGCTGCACCTCGAGGCGTGCCCACTCGGCCGGGGGGTAGGCGGCCAGGCATTCGTCGAGGAGCGTGACCACCACGACGGCGGCCCCTTGAGCGGCGAGCACCCGGCGGAAGGGAGCGGGGACGGGCAGTCTCCCCTTCGGATCCATCTTGTGGCGATAAGTCCCTTTGAACACAGGAGTCTGAGAGTATTCCACACTTTCTTCCACTTTTCCACATTCTCTCCCGCCCGCCCCCGGGAACCGCTTCGCAGGTTCTTGCTATCATTCGCGGCCCGTCTCCGACCCATGCCACGACGCTCCTCTCAAACGCCCCCCGGAGCTGCCGCTTACCTCGCGGCGCGGACCCGCTTCGGCATCAAGTTCGGCTTGGACACCATCCGCGCCCTCGTCAGGGCCATGGGCCACCCCGAGCGGCGCTACCCCACGCTGCTCATCGCGGGGACCAACGGAAAGGGTTCGGTGGCGGCTTATTCCGACTTCGCCCTCCGGGCCTCCGGGCTTCAGGTGGGACGCTACACCTCACCGCACCTCGTGCGCGTGAACGAGCGGATCGTCGTGGGAGGGCGGGAGATCTCGGACCGGGACCTGGAGATGGCCGTGGGGCGCGTCCGGGAGACGGCCGAGGCCCTGGTGCGGGACCGCGTGATCGCCGCCCACCCCACCCATTTTGAAGTCCTCACCGCCGCCGCCTTCGAGCATTTCCGCCGCTCGCGCGTGGAAGTCGCGGTGCTGGAGGTCGGGATGGGAGGACGCCTCGACGCCACCAACGTCGCGGCGCCTCTCGCCTCCGCCATCGTGAACGTCGACCTCGACCACCAGGCTTACCTAGGGACGACGCTCGCCGCCATCGCGGGAGAGAAGGCGGGCGTCTTGCGGCGCGGCCGCGTCACCGTCCTGGGCCCCCTCCCTCCCCAAGCCCGAGGGGCGGTGCTTCGCCGGGCCCGCGCGCTTCGTGCTCGTCTCGTGGATGCGCGGGCGGGTTGCGTGATGGCGACGCGGGGCGAGCGCCTCGACCTGCGCACTCCCCGGGGCCAATATCGCGGCCTGCGGCCGTTGCCCGGAGCCCATCAGCGCGACAACCTGCTGGTGGCGATCCGTCTCCTGGAGGAGGCCCAGGCGGCGGGTCTTCCCCTGGACCTGTCCCGCCTGGGCGCGGGGATCTCACGCACGCGCTGGCGGGGACGCCTGGAGTGGATACCCGGTCGCCCCCCCCTGCTGCTCGACGGCGCCCACAACCCGGCCGGGGGGCGGGCCCTGGCCGAGTATCTCCGGACCCGGCGCCCCTTCGTCCTCCTCTTCGGCGTGATGGCGGACAAGGACGTAGCCGAGCTGGCGCGCATCCTGTTTCCCCTCGCGCGGGCGGTGGTCCTGACCCAGCCCCGGGGGGGGAGGGCGGCGAGCCCGGAGGAGATCGCGCGGCGGGCGGGGGCGTGGGGGGCGCGCGCGCACCGGGAGGCCGTGCCCGGCCGCGCCCTCGACCTCGCCCGGGGCCTGGCCACGCGGGGGGCACCCGTGGTGGTGGCGGGCAGCCTGTTTCTCCTGGGCGAGGTGATCGCGATCCTGAAGAAGGAACGCCGTGCGCGGCCAGGCTAGGCTCGGGTGGTCGAACGGGTCGCGGGCGCCCTCAAGCCTTCTTGGAGAGACGCCCCTTCTGTCCGCCCGGGCCCTCGAGCGACGCCAGCGCCTGCACGGCCTTCGGGTGCCCGGGGTGTAGCTCGAGCGCCTTCCGGTAGGTCGCGGCCGCGCGGCCCACAAGGCCACTCGCACGATAGATGCTCCCCAGCACCACGTACGCGTCCACGTAGGCGGGATTCTCGCGGAGCGCGCCCTGAAGAACCTCCTCCGCCCGCTTCAGCCACTTCGGGTTCTTCATGTAGGCCTGAGCGAGAGCCACCTTGGCCCGCACCCGGGGCGCCCCCTCCACGCGTCGAATCGCCGACTCCAGCAGTTGGATGGCGTCCCAGAACTTCTCTTCCTTCAGCAGCCGCTCCGCTTGACGGATGGAATCCATTGACGCTTCGAGTTCCATGACCGGGTCGATGGTCGGCGGTGGATCCGGGGCCGGGGGAGGCGGCGGGGGGGAGGGAGCGGCCGGGGCCGGAGCCGCCGCGGCCGGAGCCACCGGGGCCGGAGGGGCCGGCGCGAGACGGGGCCTTCTGGCGTCGAAAGCGGCTTCGTATTTCGAGCGCGTGAGGGGATCGCGCAGCGTCTCATACGCCTCGGAAAGGCGGAAGAAGACGGCCTCGCGTTTCTCCCGGATGTCCGCGAGCGAAGGATCCCGGCAAGCGTCCGGGTGGAGGAGTCGGGCGAACTGGCCGTAGGCCTCCCTGATCTGCGTCTCGTTCGCGGTGCGCGAGACCCCCAGCACCTCGAAGTAGTCCTTCTGACGGAGGCCCTCGTAAACCTCGAGGACGATCTTCCGAATCTCTTCCGGCTGGCGCCCCTCAACCCGTCGCACCTCTTCCGACGGCGTCTTGGCCGTCGGGGGGGGCGGTGTGGGCGGGGCCATGGGCGCCGCCGGGCGTGCGGCCGCGGGGGGGGGCGTCGGGGGCCCGGTCGCCCCCTCCCGGCGAGCCGGCGTGCGCGTGGGGGCGGCCGGTGAGGTAGGAGGAGCGGTGGGGAGGTAGTCCACGGTCCCCGTGCAGACCAGGCCAAAGAGGCTCCGCTCGGTGTCCTCCGGAGGAAGGGGGATCAGGCTCACCACCTCGCGGGCACTCAGGGTTCCGTCGATCCGGGACAGTATGAACCCGTCTGTGGGGGTGAGCGTGATCCGCTGGGAGCGGAGGAGGGGGTCGCGGGAGAGGATCAGGATCCGGTTCATGTCGCCCAGGCCCTGGCGCACGAGGGCGGGATCCTGGACCCTGCGCGTGGCTTCCAGGATTACCTCGCCCGTAGAGAGCTGCGACACGAGCTCCGCCTCCACCGCGCTGTCGGAGAGCTCCTCGAAGGCCTGGGTGCCATCCGCACGGCTGAGAACGTTGAAGAGGATCTCGCGCACATGCATTCCGACCGCCTCTTCGAGCCGCCCGCGTTCCAGCAGCCCAAGGTCGGAAAGCACGGCCCCCAGCCGCTTCCGCTCGCGGAGCACGATGGCAATAGCCCGGTCCAGGTTGGCCTGGCTCAAGAGGCCGTAGCGGACGAGCACGTCCCCCAAGTGTTCGCCCTCCACGTCGCTCGTCCCGTGGACGATCTGCCCCTTCACGATCCGAAGGCTGCGCCGCTCGCGGCCCCGGTCGTGGGCGAAATGAAGGTGGCCCGATTTGGAGCCCACATAGATCTCGCGCATGAGGCGGAAGAGGCCGCTCACGTCGGGGGGACGCGACGCCTCCTTGGTCAGGGAGATCGTAGGGGGGGTCTGGAGGAGTGGCCCGCCCAGGTTGCTGGTGGCCGCGGGCATGTCGGGAGCATCGAACAAGGGAGGCAGGGAAACCGTTTCCGCCGGGGCGGCCGCGGACGTGAGCCCGTGGCTCCCCTGAAAAAGCCGGAGGGCCACCGCGAACTCGGCTGCGGTGTATCGCTCCTCCGCGTTACGGGACAGGGCCTTCGCGAGGATGGGCCGCAGCCCCTCGTGCTCGGAGCCGGCCGGGATCGCGAGCTCCGGTTTGTCGTGGGCGATCCGATAGAGGGTGGACATGATGTTCTCGGCGTCGAACGGTCGGCGTCCGGTCACGAGCTCGCAGAGCATGCAGCCGACGCTGAAAATGTCGCTCCTCCCGTCCAGACGACCCCCGAGCACTTGCTCCGGGGACATATAGTTCGCGGTGCCCACGACCACGCCGGTGCTGGTCATGCTCGTGGAGGTGACGCGGGCCACGCCGAAGTCCATGATCTTCGCCGTGCCATCCTCTTTGAGGAAGATGTTGGCGGGCTTGATGTCCCGGTGCACGATCCCGACCTTGTGGGCGTGGCCCAGGCCCTCCAGCACCTGAAGGATGATGGAGATCTTCGCGGACAGGGAGGGCTGCGGCCTCTGGCGCATGACGTTCAGCAGGTCATGACCCTTCAGCAGCTCCATGACGATGTAGGGGGAGCCGTCGGTGTGGTAGCCGAGATCGAACACCGTGACCACGTTGGGGTGCATCATCCGCGCCACCGCCCGGGCCTCGCGCTCGAAGCGGAGCTTGTGCTCAGGGTCGTCGGCGATCTGGGGAAGCATGACCTTCAGGGCCACGTCGCGCTCGAGGAAGGAGTCATGGGCGTGGTAGACCGCGCCCATCGCTCCCTTGCCTAGGAACTTGACGATGTCGTATTTCCCGACCCGGCCCTGAAGCTCGGCGGTCGGCTCGCGGACAGCCCTGTCCTCGTTTCGGTCACCCACGGCGCAAACCCCCCCGTCTGCTATGAGCGTACACGATTCGTGCCATAACGGCGCGGGTCGCGCGGCCAGAGCCGCTGACCTGGACGGAGGGCCGGGAGACCCCGGTCCTCACGGGGGGAGGGCTCGCTCTTCAGCGAGGCTTCTTTTGGGACTGGCTCTCCTGACGGGAGACGACCCGTTGGGTCTCCTGTTGATGCTTCTGGTTCTGGGCCTGGTGTTCGCTCTCGTGACGGGCCTTGACCTGGTCCATAGAGACGCCCTTCGGAGGATTTTGGATCTCTTTCGTGTGTCGAGCCTCGAGGGCGGCCTTCTCCTGAGCGTGCTTTTGCTCGATCGTCGCCCGCTCCGCCTCGGCACCGGAGCCGGACACCCGGGCGAGGGCCGAGACCGGCTTCCTATCCGCGGGGGCGGGCTGGACCGCGGGGCGGAAGACCCTGACCTCGTTCCCTTGGACCTGGGCCCGGTGCGGGGCGGAAAGGGACGTAACTCCCACGCTTCGGGCTCGAGGAATGGCGTGCCCGACGGCGCGCTCCACGTTCTCTACCGCGACGCTGCGGTTCACGATCCGGGTCTGGACGATGTTGTAGTTCGTGGTGTTCCGAGTCGAATTCACGATGGTCACGTTCTGCTGGATGGGGACCACACGGCTCACGATGCGCTCCTCGGTGAAGTGCCTCTCCTCCACGAAGCAGTAGGCGCGGGGCTCGAGTAGGGTGTCGAGGGCCGCGGCCGCGATCGCGAGACCGACCTCCGCCCGGAAGGAGGCCTGGGGAGGCAGCGGTGCCCAGCCGATGTACCCGCCCCCCGTCCTCCAGGCGACCCAGGCCGGGGCCCAATCGCGGCCCGGCACCCAGGACCAGCGACCGGAGTCGTTGTACCACCGACCATAGTGATAAGCGGCCCAACCCCACTCTTCGTCCGAGACCCAGAGCCACCCGTCATCGTCGGTGTAGACCCAGTGGCCGAGCGTGTAGGGGCGCCACTCCGCCGCCATCCCGCGCGGGCTCCAGACCCAGCCGTAGGAGGAGGTCTCCACCCAATCGCCGTAGGGAGAGAGCTGATCGTAGAAGTATGAGACATCGACGGACCCACCCCACTGTTCGGGAGGGCCTGGCGGAGGCGGAGGGTAGTCCAGGGTGGCGCACGCAAACGACGAGGCCACGGCCAGGATCATGAGGGGAACCTTGATTCGTTTCACCAGACGCCTCCTAATCCTCATATTAGAATATTAGACGAGACCACACCGAGTCGGGACTCCGACCCCGGGCGGGGCCTCGAGCCAGTTGTCAGACATCGGCAGTCTTTCGCGGTCTGGCTCACCGGGCCTGAATCTTCTTCAGGGCTTGGTTCGCGGAGGTGCGGACGGACGGGTCCTTGTCCCGGAGCGCGTCCGTTAAGGCGGGGATCCCGGCCTTGGCCGCGGGGCCCATGGCCCCAAGCGACCGTGCCGCCGCCTTGCGGACGATGGCGATCCTATCCGTGAGCGCCTCGGCTAGGGCCGGAATCGCCTCCTGGGCCGCGGGGCCCAGGCTCCCCAGAGCGAGCGCGCTGGTCTCGCGGACGGCCGTGTGCCGATCCTTTAGCGTCTCGACCAGGCCGGGCACGGCGCTCGCCGCGGCGGGGCCGACTTGACCGAGGGCGCGCGCGGCCGAGATCTGCACAAACTGGCTCTCGTCCGAGAGCGCCTGGGTCAGGGCGGGGACGGCCGACCTCGCCGCCGGCCCCAGGCTCCCGAGGTCGTCCGCGGCCGCGACCCGGACCCGGGCCGCGGGGTCCTTGAGCCTCTGGATCAGTTGATCGACGGAGGGCCGAGCTGCGCCCAGGGCATGGCCCGCGCACAGGAGCACAGCCGTGGGAAGGAGAACCGCGAGCCGAGCCCTTCTCATCGCCGTCGAGGTCGAGGTTCCAACCGGCGCCATGGATCAGCGCTCCCGATCCAGAACCCGCTCCCCGGGGTGACCACCCGGGGCAAGACGTCCGTGGGCCCTCCCCCCAGCCGGTCGGCCCGGGAGGCCGGCCGCCGCGGCCGCCCGATCCCGGGGCGGTGCGGTGAACCCGCCGCCCCTAGAGAAATGCGACTTCGCGCGTGGCCACGGACACCACGAAACAGCGCTCGTTGTTCGATTTGGCATCCGCCGGAACCACGAAGAAGCCAGGCCTTCCCGGCTGATACCCTTGGGTCGTGCCCACCATGGTCTCGCCGTCTTTAAAAACCACCCGGATCTTGCGCCCCCCCGCCGCCTTTCCGGGGTCGAAGTCCGCGCTCTCCTTGTGTTGGGGATTCCCGGCGAAATCCCTCACGAAGAACACGGCCTTGAGGTCGGCGATGAGAACCTCGAGGGGCTTGCTGCCAGGAGGGCTCTCCAGGGGCACGACGTGGAAGCGGTCCTTGGCGGGAAGGAAGTCGTTGGTAACTCCCTTGAGAACGCGACCGTCCTGGTAGCGAGCGACCACTCGGTTCAGGGGTCAGTCTCCCGGCTAGGGTGCACCATCCAAGATAGTACACCCGCGTTGGCCCTTTTTCCCGGTCTCGGGCCCTTTTAGGACCGCGACCGCTAGCTCGCGGCCGCCGGCCTCAGCAGGCCGCGGAAGTGATCGATGGCCTCGGGAGTGGACCACTCCGCGGGGCCCACGTAGTGCGCGCGCACGAACCCCTCCCGGTCGATCACGAACGTCTCGGGGTAGCCGGTTGCGTGGTAGAAACCCTTGGCCACCGTCCCCCCGGGGTCACGCAGGACGGGGAAGGTGAGGCCGTGCTCGGACACGAAGCGCCGCAACGCCGTCTCGTCCTCGTCGACGGAGATCCCGAGCACCACCAGCCCCTCTCCTGCGAGCGCGCGGTGGAGGCGCTCCAGGGAGGGCATCTCTTGCACGCAGGGTGGGCACCAGGTGGCCCAGAAGTTCACGACCAGGAGCCGCCCCTTGAGGGAGCCAAGGTCCACCTCCCCTCCCGAGAGCGCGGCCAGCTTGAAGGGAGGAGCGAGCGTGCCGGGCTTGAGCGCGTAGCCCTTGTTTTCCAGAAGGTGGACGTAGCCAAAAGCCACGGCCACCACCGCCGCCCCCACCAGGACGAGCCGAGCGCCTTCTTTCATCTCCGCCGACGATTGTAGGCCTGGAACCCGGTATGCCCCGCGCCTCCCCCGAGGTGCTCGCCCCGCGCCCTTCGCGACACGGTCCGGAAGAGGTGCCTGCCCGCACGGACAGCGGTCAAGCTTGCCTCCGGGCCAGCCATCGTTCCAGGACAACCAGAGCCCAGATCTGAGGCCCCCAGTCTTGACCGGCCAGATGACGCCGCCATAGCTTGTGCACCACTCCGCGTTCGAGGTACCGGTAGAGCGTCGAAGACTCGACCAGGGATTCTTCCGCCAGCCTCCGCCACCCGGTCCGGAACCAGTGGCCTAGGGGAACGCTGAAGCCCTGCTTGGGCCAACGCCCGACGGCCGCCGGCAGCAGATCTGCGGCAAGGTCGCGCAGGATCCGCTTCTGGTCCGCCGCCTGGACCTTCAGGTCGTCGGGCAGGGTCCACACGTATTCAACCAGGGCCCGGTCCAGAAAGGGGCACCGCGCCTCAACGGCATGAGCCATGGTCATGAAGTCCGTCTTCGGGAGAAGGTCATCGGCGAGATAGGTCTCCAGATTGACGGCGAGCAAGGAACGCAGCACACCGGAGCCGGCGTGGCGGAGGAGGCGGGCCTCGTAGGCCGCGACGATCGACCGGCGGTGGAAGCGGAGGTCGCGCCGGACCAGGACCGGCACGAAGTCCACATCGAAGACGGCGCTGGAGGCGAGCAGCGCCTCGGCCGGTGAGCGGGCGAAGCGAAACAACGCTCGCTGCAGCCGGCCGGCCCACAAGCGGGGCGCGAAGGCCCGCGCCACGCGTCCGAGGAAGCCTGGGCGGCGAGTGGCAAGTGCCCGGGAAAACCGCGCGTAACCTCCGAAGATCTCGTCTCCTCCCTCGCCGGTAAGAGCGACCGGGCAATCCTCACGAACGAGGCGGGCCAAGAGATAAAGGGGAAGGGCGGTGGCGTCCGCAAAGGGCTCGCCGTAGTGGGCGAGGGCGGCGTCTACGGTGGCCGGGGGCGGAGGGCCGAGGAGGAGCTCCTTGTGGTCCGTCCCCAGTGCGTCCGCGACGAGGCGGGCGTTTTCGAGCTCCGACGAGCCGGGCGGTCCTTCGAACCCCACGGTAAAGGTCCGCACGCGCGCGCCGCTGAGACGAGCCATGAGGGCGACCACCACGGAGGAGTCCAGCCCCCCGCTGAGCATCGCTCCCACCGGAACGTCGGCGACCAGGCGTTTCCGGACCGCTTCTTCCAGCCGCCTGCGCACTTGGAGCTTTGCCTCCGCGGGGGAGATGGAGACCACGTCCGCGACGGGCAGGGACCAGTATGACTTTTGCGCGGAGCTGCCTTTGGAGTCGATCGTCATCACGGCCCCGGGGAGAAGCCGGTATACGCCGCGGAGGAGCGTGTTAGGGGCGGCGGCAAACCCGAAGGTCAGATATTCCCCGATCCGCTCAACGTCGACCTCCGAGGGTGGCCGCAGGCCTTCCATGAGCGCGCTGACCTCGGAGGCGAATGCGAAACGCCCTTGATGCTCGGCGTAGTACAGCGGTTTTTTTCCTAGCCGGTCCCGGGCGAGCAGAAGGCGTCCTCCACGGGAATCCCAGAGCGCGAAGGCAAACATCCCGTCCAGTGCGCGCACGCAGTCGTCGCCCTGCTCTTCGTAGAGATGGAGGATGACCTCCACGTCAGACCGGGACCGGAAGGCGTGGCGGCGTTCCAGATCCGCTCGGAGCTCCTTGAAGTTATAGATCTCCCCGTTCGCCACGACCTGCAGGGAGTCATCCTCGCTGCCCATGGGTTGGCGGCCGGCCGAGGAGAGATCGATGATCGACAGACGCCGATGGGCGAGGCCTACGCTAACGCCCGGGCCGGACCCGAAGTAGAACGCCCCGTCGTCGGGACCGCGGTGCCGCAGCGCCCGGGCCATGGCCTCAAGCCGATCGGCAGCAATCGGGCGCTCCTCGAAGTCGATGATCCCTGCGATGCCGCACACGCTCAAGCCGCCTGCGGGCGGGGGTGCCGCCCGCGGCAACGGGAGCCGCATTCCTCGAGTCGGGTCGCTCGATCCGCGGAGTTGAACAGCACGAGAATGCCGTCGTCGTGCCGCGTCCCCCCGATCCCGTGGCCGACCGCTCGCCCCACACCGAGCGAGGCGGCGGCCGGATAGCGCCCAGGGTCGGACAGGGACGCCGGCGCGAGGTAGCTTGCCGCCTTAGCCCAGTCCCAATCATCCCGGAGCCGCCGCAGGCACGACCCGCAAATCACCTGGGTCGTGGGCTTCACGGCTGCCGCCGCTCCGGCGATGATCAGCGGCGTGCCTTCCTTCATTTCCGCCGACGATTGTAAGCTTAGAATTCGGTATGCTCGATCTCTCCCCCGAGGTGCTCGCCCTACGCGCGGAAATGATCGCCCTCCGCCGCGACCTTCACCAGCATCCTGAGTTGGCCTACGCGGAGACCCGGACCGGGGACCGGGTGGCGGCGTTCCTGGAGGGAAGCGGGCTCGTGGTGCGCCGGGGGGTCGGGGGCACCGGTCTTCTGGCCACCCCGGAGGGGGGACGGGGGCGGACCGTCCTCCTGCGCGTGGACCTCGACGCTCTGCCCATCCAGGAACAGAGCGGCGCCCCCTACGCGTCGCTGACGCCCGGCGTCATGCACGCCTGCGGCCACGACGGCCACACCGCGATGGGGGCGGCGGCGGCGCGCATCTTGGGCCGGCGCCAAGCCCAAGGGTCGGTGCGCGTGCTCTTCCAGCCCGCGGAGGAGGGGGAGGGGGGGGCGCAGGCCGTGGTCGCGGATGGCGTGCTCGCGGGCGTCGACCTTGTGCTTGGGGTCCACCTCTGGAACGAGCTGCCCGTGGGCACCCTGGGCGTAAAGCCGGGGGCCCTTATGGCCGCCGTGGACCGCCTCAAGATCGTGATCCATGGCCGAGGCGGGCACGGCGGCCAGCCTCAACGGTCGGCGGATCCGGTGGTGGCCGCGGCCCACGTGGTCACCGCCTTGCAAACGATCGTGTCCCGCGAGGTCTCGCCCCTGCGGTCGGTGGTGGTCACGCTGGGCTCCATCCATGGCGGCCAGGCGTTCAACGTGATCCCCGACGAGGTCACGCTTCTGGGCACGATTCGGACCTTCGATGCCGACCTGAGACGCTCTCTGCCGGACCGGATCCGGCGCATCGCGGGCGGGATTGCCGAGGGCCTGAACTGTCGGGCCGAGGTGGAGGTCAAGGCCGGCAACCCCGCGGTGGTGAACGACCCCCGGGCAGCGGAGATCGCCCGGCGGGCGGCACTGCGGGTGGTGGGGGAGGCGGGCGTGGTCGAGCCCGAGCCCACCATGGGGGGGGAGGACATGGCCGTCTACTTCGCGCACGCCCCTGGCTGCTTCGTCTTCGTCGGCTCCGCCAACCCCGAGAAGGGGCTGGACCAACCCCACCACAGCCCCCGCTTCGACTTCGACGAGGATGCCCTTGCCATCGGCTGCGAGTTCCTGCTGCGGGCGGCGGAGGAGGCCCTCAGGGCCTGACCGGCCTCCGGGCCCAGATCAAGGACAGGGGCGAAAGGCGGGATGCGGGGCGGCCTGCGATGGTCACGGCCTCCACTCCTCCTTGAAAGTCGTCGCTTTCTCGACCCGGGCCCAGAGGACGGCGTGTCCAATGCCGGGGCCCTCAGGAACGGCGATGGTGCCGTCGGGGGCGACCGTGACCGGGGGATCGATGAGATCCTCTTCGAAATAGCGGGCGCTCGCGGAGGTGTCGCCGGGGAGCGTGAAGCCGGGGAGGGTCTGGAGGTGGACGTTGGCGAGGCGCCCAATCCCGGACTCCAGCATTCCTCCGCACCAGACCGGCATCCCCCGCGCCGAGCAGAGATCGTGGATGGCGAGGGCGGCCGCGAAGCCCCCCACCCGCCCCACCTTGATATTAATGATGCGGCAGGCCCCGAAATCGAGCGCGTGGCGGGCGTCGTCCGCGGAGCGGATCGACTCGTCCAGGCAGACGGGGGTCCAGATCTGCCGCTGGAGGGCGGCATGATCCAGGATGTCGTTCCAGGCCAAGGGCTGCTCCACCATCAGGAGGCGGTGCTCGTCCAGCTCGCGGAAGAGGGCCACGTCGTCCAATGTGTAGGCGCTGTTGGCGTCCACCATGAGGGGGATTTCCGGGAAACGCGCGCGTAGGGCGCCGACGAGCTCGCGGTCGCGGCCGGGCTTGATCTTGATCTTGATCCGGCGGTAGCCGGCCGCGACCTCCGCCTCCACGCGGTCGAGGAGGGTGGGAATGTCCTTCTGCAGGCCCACGGAGACGCCGGCGGCGATGGTGCCGCCGCGGCCGCCCAAGAGCCGGTGAAGGGGCGCGCCCTCGCGTCGGGCCCACAGCTCCCAGACCGCCATCTCCAGGGCGGCCTTGGCCATCTCGTGCCCGCGCACGCGGGCGAAGGCCGCGGGCAGCTCGCGGGGGTGCCCGATCTCGAGGGTGAAGGCAAGGGGGGCCAGGAAGTCGCGCAGGATGTGGAGGACGGTGGTGTTGGTCTCGGGCAAGTAGAAGGGGTCGACATCCGCCACGCACTCCCCGTAACCGGTCACGCCCTGGGCGGAGACGGAGACGAGGAGGAAGTTCTTGGCCGTGGTGCGGGTGAAGGAGGTTTCGAAGGGGTGGCGAAGGGGCAGGCTCAGCCCCCGGACCTCGACCCGCTCCAGCCTCACGCGCTAGGCCCTTCGCGAGGGTAAGGGCGCGGCTTCGCTTCCCCGCGCCTCCCGCGGCGCGCGGGAGGCGCAGCGTCGGCACAGGCCGAAGATCTGGTGACGGTGCCCCTCGATCACGAACCCGAAGTCCGCCGCGATCTCGTCCTGGATGCGCTCGATCTCCGGATTCGCGAATTCAAAGATCTCGCCGCAGGACTTGCAGATGAAATGGTCGTGGTGGGCCCGCTTGTAGTCCACCTCGAAGCGGGTGTCGCCCTGCAGGGACAGCTCACTGGCCAGGCCCGCCGCCTGCAGGAGCTTGAGCGTGCGGTAGACGGTGGTGCGGCCGATGTCGGGCCGACGCTTCTGGACGATCTGGAGCAGGTCGTCCACGGAGAGGTGCCGCTCCGAGCGGAGGAAGGCGTCCAGGATCACCTCGCGCTGCCCGCTCCGCTTGAGCCGGTTCTTCGCCAGGTAGGTGGCGAAGACTTCCTTCTCCTCGCGCCCGGCCTTCCCCTTCACAATGCGGCCAGACTAGCCCGGGGGGTCGAGGGCTGTCAACGACACGAGCGGCGACAGCGCCTAGGGCTCGTCCTCCAGGCGCAGCGCGGGATCCCCGAGGAGGCCGAAGCCCTCCACCACCGGGGCCATGGCCGGGTTCGCCTTCAGGGCCTCCGTCTTGGCACGCTGCATCGCCTTGCCCAGCGTCTCCCCAGCCAGGAAGTGGGCGTAGAGCCGCCGCGAGAGCTGCTGCTGCAGGAGGGGGTCGCTGATTCCCACCGGTCCCACGCTGGCCAGGGTGCCTCCCTGGGGGACGAAGAGGAGCGCCTCGTTGACGGTGGGGCCGCCGTCGTTCTGGTAGTACTGGACCTCGCACGTCCAGGTGAAGAGGACGGTCTCCCGGCCCGAACCGGAGAGGGAGGCGGCATCCCCCACCCGCAGCAAGCCGCCGTTGGACCAGCGGTCAAAGCCCCCGTGCCCGAAGTAGTGCGTGGTCTGCACTCCCGCCGCCAGGCTCCCCAGGAGGACGCCCTGCGCTTCGGCCAGGCCGCTCGCCGTGTCCGCCCAGGTCACCTGGCCGGGGAGCTGCCCGGCCACCGCTTCACCCTCCCCGCGGAACGAGATGTCTCCCGGGCCCGCCTTCTCCACCGCGATCAGGTGACGCCCGCGCAGCTGCTTCACCACATCCCCTTGACGTGCGATCTTGTCCACCATCACCTCGGCCTCCGCGACCGTCTGCACGGGCAGCCGACCGATGGCGAGATCCGGGCTCCCGTCCCCGTCCACGTCCGCGTAGGCGTTCTCCGAAGGCACGCGCCCGTAGACCCCGTCCCAGCCGTTCAAGGACGGCACGTAGGACACGAGGCCCTCCCCCAGGTGGTTCCGGGGGTCGAAGGTGTCGCCCCCCACCAGGAGCACGTACTTGACCCGGCTCTGCTGCCAGGCCTCCCGGATCAGGGCCTGCACGGCCTTGGCTTCGAACACTCCCCCGCTGAACCGGTCGTAGGCCCGCTCCACGTCCACCACCACCGCGTGGAGCCCCTCCCGCCTCTTGAGCTCGGCTATGCGCTCCGCCGGCTCGAGGAAGGCCCCGTGGGTCACGATCAGGTAGTCGGCGCCGCGGAGCGAGGGCAGCCGCGGGTCGTAGGCCACCACCTCGTCCACCGGGGCCGGCCCGGTGGGGGCTTCGAGGACGACGCCCAGGTCGACGACGTCCAGGAAGGCCAGGCCGGGAGCATCCGCCGTCGCCCCCGTCGCCTGGTAGGTGAACGTCAGCTCGTTCCCGGCCGCGCGCAAGGCCGATCCCGGCACGGACCCCACGAGGAGCGCGGGGACCTTGCCCTGGAACGCCACCTGCCCCACGCGGACGCCGTTGATCTGCGCCTCCACGATGTGATGGTGGTCCGTCGCCCCCAGGAGCCCGATCTGGACGCGCACCGCGCCCCCGGGAGCCACGAGCCCGGGAAGGTCGAAGCTGTCGGGGCCGGTCGGAAAGGCCGTGGACAGGAAGTCCCAGACCCAGGGGTCCATTCCCTGGGCCACGAAGGGCGCGAAGAAGAAGTCCTGCTCGACGCGCACCATTCCGGGCACGCGCGGGAACCCCGAGCGGCTGAGCTCTACCACCGGCGGAGGCGGCGTACCTGCCGTGACGAGATAGGCGTTCTCGCCCGTGAAATCCGTGGACAGCTCCTCGGCCCGGAACTGGATCCCTCCCGCCGCCGCGCGGAAGGGGACGAGCCGGCCCAGATTCGTGACCAGGAGGCGCTCCGGATGCTCCACCGGCAGTCCGAGGGCGGCGAGCTGCGCGAGCGGGACCGTCACCATCCCCGCATGGCTCACCTCCACCTTCACGCCCAGAGAGCCCCAGACCGGCCGCCGCTCGGGCCGGGGGGCCGCCCGCCGCAGGGCGGGATCCCTCCGGCCGGTCAGCATGCGGGCCCCGTCCGTCTGGTGCACCTCCTCGTCCCCGTGCCGGACTTCGATCTCTTCGAGCGACGCCCGTAGGCCGGCATCGGAGGCGGCAAACGGCCCCATCACGCGGTGGCGGCCGCCCACCTCGATCTCCTCGATCTCGACCTCGTCCACCCTCACCGGCCCTGTCTCCACCCGGTAGAGGGTGGGCCGCGAGGTGTCCGGCGCGGGGGCCGCGAGCAGGCTCCGGTTCAGGGGGACCCGAGTGCCGTCCCCCTCCAGGGCGTAGACGTTGAAGCCCGAGGTCCCCCGCTGGACCCCGGTCGCGAATTCCAGGCTTCCCCCCTCCACGCGCAGGCCGATCACGCTCGTGCGGGTCAAGGCCGGGCAGATCTGCACTCCGGGGATCGTGTTCAGGGTGAGGGTGGTCTGGAGGATGCCGACCGCCCCGTTCGTAGCCCCATACGTCAGGGTGGGCGTGGTGTGGCTGCTGTCGCACTGGTTCGTGAGGCCGGAGACGCCGCCCGCCACGCTGGTGGAGGCCGCATTGGCAGAGAGAAGAATGACGCCGCCCCCACCCCCGCCCCCCGGACCGTGGTGGCTGCCCCCGGGTGTGGGGGGAGGATCCGGGGCCGGAGGCGAGGAAAGGTTGGCGTAGCCGCCCCCGCCGCCGTTGGCGGTCGCAGTGAGCCCGCCGAGGCCTCCCGACGCCACCGCCACGACGATGCTTCCGCCGGCGCCGCCGCCCCCGCCGCCATCGTTGGCGGTCGACGGAGGCCGCACGCCGTTGGCGGTGATGGTCCCCGTGCCCGCCACCGCGTTCGCACGGATGAGGACGATCCCGCCCCCGTTGCCGCCCCCGCTCGGCCCGGCGTTGTTGCGGCTCCCCGCCCCGCCCCCGCCGCCGAGGAAGAGACGAGTGGCGGACGCCCCCGGGGCTTGGCCACCGAGGCCCCCCGTCTTCGAGCCATCCGTGATGGGCGGGCAGGGCGTGGGGTTATCGAGCCAGCCCCAACCCCCCTGACCGCCCGCACCCCCGTTGCCGCCCGCCCCGCCGCCCGTGTTGTCGTCGTTGCCACCCGGGTCGCCGTCGGTGCCGCCGCCCCCCGCGTTGGCGGGAGCCCCCCGCGCCCGGTCGCCGTTAGGGTAGGCATCGTTCCCGGTGCCGGCCCCCAGGATGTCGGGCGTGCCCGCAATTCCTTCGCCCTTGCCCCCGTTGAGGTTGAAGGTGATGCTGGTCACGTAGTCGGTGGTGTTCCCGGTGTCCCCCCCCAGCGGCTCCCCGGGCGCGCCCCGGAACCCCTGGCCGGTCACGGTCACGCTGTTGAGGGAGAGCGTGAGGGTGCCGCTCGCGTCGATGGCCACCACACCGCCCGCCGCGCCGTTCCAGGCCGTGGCGGTCACGCCGGAGATCGTGACGTTCGCGAAGCGGGCGACTTTCACGACCTGGAATGTCCGCTGGCCGGCGGTGGCAGTGGCGGCCGCCGACCGATAGGCGTTCAGGGTGCCGAAGGGCCCCACACCCGCGTTGGCGCTCGTGATGTTGAGGTTGACGTTGGCCCCCGAGCCGACGGCCACCGCGTTCTGCGCGACCACGTACTCGAAGAGGCCGCTGCTGTTGAGTCCGGTCCCGGCGAACGCGCCGTAGGCGGCGGTGTTCGTAGTGTTGATGTCCGCATCCTGCATCTGGATGAGGAGGAGCATGTCGCCCACGGCGATGTTCTGCGCCAGGCCAAGGACGGCGTTGGTATTGACGTGGATGTGCGTCGAGCCCGCGGCCCAGGTCCCAACCCCCGGATAGTACGTGTTGAGCACGTTTGACTGGGTGGCGACCGGGCTCGGAAAGCCGCAGGTCTGGGCAAAGACAGCCGAAGGGGACGCCCCCGCCAACGACAAGGTAAGAAGACCAGGAATCAGACGAAAAAGAGCTTGGGTGAGTCGCATTTTGTCCGCTTTCATGCCTCCGCCGGTGGCCCCATTGGGGTTACCGGTCTCGGCCCCTCAAGAAGCAAGGGCCATGCCTGGGCCCGCAAGGGCCTCGTCCACGGCCCGCACAGCCGAGCCATCGGCCCGGGACCCGAGCTCGTACGCGGGCACCGCGCCCAGGAGGCGCGCGCAGGTCTGAAGCACGGTGCCCACGCCCTCGGCCTCCCAGATTGGCGGGAAGCACCGAGCGAAGAGCTCGGCTCCCGCCCGGGGTGCGGTCAGGATTTTGACCCGAGTTCGGGAAGATTGCCGCAGGAAGAAGATTGCGCGGAGGGGCGCGCCCCGGGGCGAGGCATATCGGCCAGAGCCGTGCCAGGGCGTTCCGTAGATCCAGGGTCGGCCGTCGCGCCAGCGCACGACGGTCCGATCGTCGCTGAGCACGAGCGCGCCCTTTCGATGCCTGCGCCACAGCCGGGCCATGGTCGTCTTCCCCGCACCCGATCGACCGCAGAAGAGAAACGCCCCTCCTCCCCGCACCTTGACGCCGCACGCATGGACAACGAGGGCGCCCGCGCACGCCAGGTGGTGCTGGAAGAGGAGCTCGTCCAGGGGATAAGACAGGGCACAGCCGCGTCGAGCGTCCTCCGCGGAGGGAGGCAGGTAGAGCCGTCCGCGCCGACGGCCGCGGTCGATGGCCACGGCTCGAGCCACGCCGCCCAAAGCGGCAGGGAAGCTGTAGAGGACGAGACGGCCTTGACCATGGACCCGCCAGGGCCCGCCGGAATCGAAGAGCAGGGGGCCGGGAGGGGGAGGTTCTTCCCTCACGACCTCGAGGCGAATGTCTTCTCCCTGGCGGGCGGAGAAGGGCCGGAGCGCCCGCGGGAGGAGCAGGCTGGGCAGGGAACAGGGCGCGTGGACGGCGAGGGTGACGCCAGCGATGCGCAGGCGAGTCACCATGCACGTCAGCGCGGGAGAGAAGCCCCTTTCGCTCTCGAGCCCTCCGGCCGACGCTGGATCTGGATGAGCGGGGCCTGCGCGGGCTGGGCCGAGCAGGACCCGCAGCCGCCCGCAGTTGTCGCCACCGTCCGGCTCGCTCCCGACACCCCGCCCAGGCAACAACTGGCGTCCCGCCGGTGGCCCGAGGCCTCGCCCAGGAGGGCATAGGTTCTGAGGTGCGTGATCTCGCAGAACTGGGGGACGAGGCCCTCGATGTCGCCCGTCTCCATTTCCGCCGCCCCCGGGCAGCTCCCGCACACGGGCCTCAGATCGCAACGCCGGCAGACAGCGTTCGACTGCCACTTCCGCGCCCGGAGCGCGGGGAAGAACTCGTGCCAGCCGCGGGCGAAGCGATCCTCCCGCAGGTCGAACGAGCGGCGGCGGGAAAGCTGGCAAAGTTGGAGGTGGCCGTAGGGATCCACCGTGAAGCCGATCTGCCCCGCCCCGCACGCGTAGACGTTCTCCTCCTGATGGGGGTCGCGTTCCGCATCGGCGAGCCGGCGGTAGGACTCTTGATAGGCAGTCCGCCGGGCGGGGTCCTCGAGATCCACCGCCACCGCGCGCTCGGGTGAAACCTGGAGGCCCGGGTCCCTATGGGCGCCGCAGTCCACGCGCGGGTTGAGCAGGCTGTCGTGCCGGAAGGCGACGCCCAGGGAGCGGGCGAACTCCCGCATCGCCGCAACCTCGTGCTCGTTCCAGGTCAGGACCATGGTCTTGAGCTTCAGGGGCAGGCCGCGTTCGTGCAGCCGACGGATCCCCGCCAGGCAGCGGTCGAACGAGCCCTCGACCCGGGTCACACGCTCGTAGGTCTCCCGGGTCATCCCGTAGAGGGTGATCTCCACGACCGCAGGGGGGTGAGCGGCGAAGAGGTCCGCGATCCTGTCCGTGACCAGGGTTCCGTTGGTGTAGATGCTGACCCGTAGACCCCGGCTCACGGCGTGGAGGTAGAGCTCGGGGAAGTCGGGACGCAGGAGCACCTCCCCTCCCGTGAGCAGGAGGTCGAGGCAGCCCTCGTCCACGATCTCGTCGATCAGCTCCTTCAAGCGGGGGAGGCCGAGTTCCTGCTCCCGGACCCCGCGCGCGCTGGCCGGCTCGTTGACGTAGCAGTGGACGCAGTTGAGGTTGCAGCGGAAGGTGGTCTCGATCGTTCCTTCGAGGGGGATCCGCCGCGCGTAGGCCCCCGCCTCCTCCAGGAATTCCCCGAGCGATACCTCTTCGATGGGCGGCGCGTCCACGGCCTAGCTGCCCTTGCTGAAGTTCACGAACCGGCCGCCGATCCGGCAAACGTTGACCCCGACCATGACCGCCTTGCAGCCGGTCACCGCCAGCTCGTCCGGCACGAGCTTCACCTTGCGGATCCTTGGCGGCTCGTAGGTTTGCCTAGGCTTGGCTCGCTTGACCATGGCTAGCGCCTTCCTCTCAGTTTCTTCAGCGTACGGCCCCGACGCCGTGCTGTCCAGGGGCTCTTGCTATATTCCTGCCACATCGCGGGGCCGGGAGGGGGGTTGTGACGCCGATCACGGCCGGCACGGATGAACCGCCTCGATCGACAAGAGTTGGACCATGAAGGCACGGTAGTCGGCCACCGCGCGCAAGGAGTCCACGTCAAAATCCTCCACCAGGGCCCGCACGATCTCCTCCCCGCTCGAACGCCCGTCCAGCCGCTCCCAGATGAAGGCCCCCACGCGGTTCAGGTTGAAGATGGCGTCGAGGTCGGCCCCCCGGCCCACGATGGGCACGAGCACGTACTCCTCGGCGATGCGGCGACCGACCATCCGCTCGGAGCGGGCGAAGACGTCGGCCAGGGATAGGCTCTCCGCGGACGTCACGGCCGGCGGGGTACGGCCGCGACCAGCCGAAGCCGCGACCAGAGCCCCCCGAGAAGGGAGAGGAGCGCCCGCCAGACACCTCCCCCCTGCCCCTCGTCGATCACGGTGGCCAGGACGTGGTGCGGGTCCAGCAGCGGATCCCAGAGCCAGGATCGATCGCCCTTCGTCCGCCAGCGCGTTCCCCGGGGCGCCAGGGGCGGCCCCCACACCAAGCGGTGCAGCCGGAGTCCCGCGGGAAGGCGCACGAGCACGACGTCGCCCAGGCGGGGCGGCCTCCGGGCGGGCGAGGCGAGGCGAACCGCATCCCCCGCGACGAGGCCCGGCCTCATGCACTCTCCGCTCACCCGCAGCCGGACCGAGGGGAAGCGCTCGAGGCAGTCACGGACGATGAGATCGCTAAGGGCCGGTCCGACCTCGAGCGTTTGCATGTCGGGTTCCAAGCCCGATCCTCTAGGGTGTGGCCCGCCAGGCGCGAAGGCTGGGAACGGCCCAGCGTCCAACCAAGAGAGCGGCGCGCCGGAGTGACCCCAGAAGAGACCCCGAGCCCGGCACGCCGCCTCGGAAGGTGAGGCGCAGGAGCTCGAGCCGGCGGCCGGCCAGGAGCTGCCACCGCACGGGGGCCAGCGCCGGCTCCGCGGGGGAGATGAGGGCGAGCGGCGTGCGCAGCCGCTGGCCGAGTCCCCTCGGAATCGCCCGGAAGGTCGCGAGCTTATCGCGGACTTCCCGCGGCACCCTGGCCCCGAGCACCGTCTCGGCCGCGGCCAGTGCCGCAAAGACGGGGGCCCCGGCGGACGACCGGGCGGCCAGCTCGAGGAGTCGGTCCGAATCAATGGGCGCGCGCTCCAGAAGGCGGCGAAAGTCCAGCCATTGGACGAGGGACAGGACTAAGCCATGTTGGAACGCGGCGTGCAAGCAGAGGTGTAGGAGGACATCTTCCGTGGCTGGAATCCGGGCGATTTGCCCACTTGCGGGCCGACTTCTTGACCAGATGCCATCGGCATCGAAGGGAAAAAGGCCCGGGCAGGAAGTCAGGGAATGGTGGAGCTCCAGAACGCCGCCCCAAACGGGGTCCAGAAGGGCGACCGCATGATCCGAGCGTCCGATCTCTTTGAACCCCTCAGCCGCGAGCAGGCGCTGGGCACCCGGCCCGTCGTCCAGGGCCAAGAGGTCCACGTCGGCCATGGGGCGTTCGGCCACGGATTCGTAGAGCCACTCGGCAACGGCCGCGCCCTTCAGAGGCAGCGAGCGCAGGCCGTGGCCGGCCAGGAGGCGCTCCACGCGCGCCGCCATCTCCAGCTGCCGGACCCCGCGCACGAAGGCCTCGCGGTGGGAGCTCGCCAGGATGTCGAGGGCGGCGGCCGGCCAGGGAGCCGAAGATGATCGGGCCGTCTGGTGAAGAAGCCCGGAAAGGCCTTGACGTCGGGCCTCCTCGGCGAGGGCTTGGGCGGCTGCCGCATCGGGGAAGGAGGGCGGAATGCCCGCGCGCAACCACTCGCGCAGCTGGGCCCGCGCCCTTTTTGACTTGGGCATCAAATCGAGGTTAGGGTGGTGATGCGGGGTTGTCAAACTTCGCGAGGGGAATGAGAATGGTGCGCACGCTTCGGACTGTGTCTCTCCTCACCGTCGTGGCCGTGGGCGCGCTCCTGCCCCTCTTTGGTGATCCCCGGCCCTCCCCGGTGACTCATCCCGAATGGGCGCGGATGCTCCTGAGGGCCTTGGATCTTCTGCAGGCCAGCGGGGGCTTTGCCGACCAGGCCTCGCAGGTCTTCACCACCCTCTCCGGTCGGGACAGCCTCTCCTACCGCGCGGACCGCTACGTGAAGGCGGACGGGATCGAAGTCCTGGACGCGCCGCGCCGGGTGCGGGCCAGCGGGGCGGTGGGGGAGATCACCTATCCCCTGGCCGTGGCGCGGGGGGGTGACTACCGGGTGCGATTGCACCTGGCCGGGAGCCCGGAGACGCCCGCCGAGACCGAGATCGCCCGTTTCGGCGAGGCCAAGCCCGAGAAGTCCTTCACCGTGGTCCCGGCGTCGGTCCCGGGGTGGGTGCAGGCGGGTACGGCCCATCTCGATCCCGGCGCCTACACCGCGTCCGTGCTCCTCCCCCGGGGGGCCGTGCTCGACTACGTCGAGGTGAGCCCACCCTGCGTGAACGCGATCGAGCCCCTTTCCGGCTGGCAGCCGACCGCGGTCACCTCCACCGAGGACGTCGCGGTGACGGTCGTGAAGGCTCTGGACCTGGAGCCCGAGCTTCCACCGGCCTCGCCGCCCATCGAGCTCGCCGGCTCCGACTTTCGGGTAGAGGAGCCGGCGCGGGTGGCCATCCCGGCCTCTTTGAGCCCGCTCGATGAGCGAGAGCTCAAAGCGGGTACGGGGTGGCTGCAGGCCGTGGTCGTGGCCACCCTCCCAGAGCCGGGGACCTACACCCTGTCCGTCTTCGGGACTCTGGGGGCGGGACAGAGCTGGACCGCCGACGCCTGCCGACGCTCCGTTCTTTGCCCCTCGGAGGCGGGGGGCCCGAGTTGGCGGCCGATCCTGACCGGCGTCTTCGGGGCGGGGCGCCACTCCTTCAGCGTGACCCTGAGCCCGGGTGCGAGCGTCGGGAGCCTGCGTCTCGAGCGGAAGAAGGCTTCGGCCGCCGACTACCTCGCCACCCTCCGGCGCCTGGGCTTCGAGCCCGGCCCGGACGGTCCCATCGCCCGCGACAAGGCGATGGACGCGCGGGGCTTCATCGAGCACCGCCGTGGTCTGCGCGGGAACGAGAGCTGCGGCGACATCGTCCGCCCTGGCGTGTTGGCCGCGGGTGTCACCCTCGCCCAGCCCGTGGTCCCCGTGGGTCCGCTCAGTCCCCCGGGAGGCACGGGCCCCAACCAGCTCCCCCTCGTCCCGCCCGCGCTGCCACCCCAGCAGGTGGCGAGCCCCGTGCTGCCCTAGCTACTTCTCCACCACGCAGATGTAGCCGGGGGCCGAGGGCCGGCTCTCGATCCCCCGCGCGTCCCGCGCCGACACGCGCCAGCGGTAGGTGCCGAGCCACGCGAACGTGAGGGCCTGGGGCGGTCCGCTCACGTCCTTCTCGATCAGCACCTCGTCCGAGTTGAGGGGGAGAAGCTGGATGTGATGGGTCTCGGCGGCGGGGCTCCAGGACAGGCGCACGGGTTCTCCCCGCGTCACGTACACCGGGTCCTGGCCAGGCTGAAGGGCAGTGGGCGGCTCCGGCAGCCTCGCGGGAGGCTCGGGTTGCCGGCCGTCCATGATCACCGTGCCCTCCCCCGCCTGCAGGATCACCGCCACCCCCGAGGCCTCCACCCGGAAGGTCCCGTCCAGGGCCATGGCCATCACCATCGTTCGCTCCTGCTCGCGGCGGACGATGAGCCGGCCCTCGCCCCGGATCTCGGCCTCCGCGGTGCGGACCTTGATGATCTCGCGCCCCTGGGCCAGGAGCTCGGCCCGCCCCTCATCGAGGACGGTGGAAAGAATGAAGCCGGCGGGGATGTGCACAACGGTGGAGGGACCGGCGGTCAAGGACATCCAGGGATACTTGAGTCGAGCCAGCCCGTCGGGCGCCGTCCTTATGCGGTCCCCGGTGCGGACGCTCTCACCCTCCGCGAGGCGTTGCCAGCCGCGCCCGGAGGCGGTCTCGCGCTCGACCCCTTTGTCGACGTAGGCGAGGGTGGCCACGGGCACCCCCGTGTTGGGGGGCTTTATCGCCCGCACCTCCCGGGCGGTCGCGGGCGCAAGCGCGCTCGCAAGCGCGCCGGCCAGGAGCCCGGCGCCGGGGACCCGCATGGTCTCAGCTCTTAGCCGCCACCGCCGGGCGCGGCCCCCGTTTCTGGCCGCCCGCCCCTGAGCCCTCGTGATCGTAGTAGTAGTAGTGGTACCCCTGGGTCTGGATGTCCACCGCGTTCAGCACGAACCCGAGCAGGTTGTCGGTGGCCTTGCGCAGGGTGGCCAGGCTCCGCTTGACCAGCTTCTTGTCGACTTTGTTGTGCTGCACCACCATCACCACCATGTCGGCGTGGCGGGCGAGAAGAAGGGCGTCCGTCACGGAGGCAAGCGGGGGCGAGTCGAGGAGGACCCACTCGAAGTGGCGGCGCAGGTGGGCGAGGAGATCGGCCACATTCTTGCGGGCAAGGATCGCGGGCGGGTTCGGGGGCAGGGGGCCGGCGGTGAGGGCGAAGAGGTTGGGCATGCGGGTGGCCTGGATGAGCGAATCCACGTCGTCGTGCTTCACGAAGAAATCGGTGAGCCCGGGCTCGCGCGGGAGGTCCAGCCGGTCGTGGATCTGGGCGCGGCGGAGGTCGCAGTCGAGTACCACCGTCCTCTCCCCCGACCCCGCCAGCAGCTTGGCGATGTTCACGAGGGTGGTGGTCTTGCCCTCCTGGGGTGCGGTGCCGGTGATAAGCACCACCTGCCCCCCCTCGTCCTTGCGCCCGAAGATGAGGGCCGTCCTCAGGTTCTGGTAGGCTTCGGTCACGAGGTGGACGTTGTCCGCATCGTAGCGGGGCACCGCGGCCAGGAGCTCGAGGTGGAGGTAGCGCTCGGTCTCTTCCGGGTCCCGCAGCGTGTTGGCCAGGAAGTCCCGGGCCAGCACCAGGCCCAGCCCGAGGACGAGTCCGAGCAGGAGGCCCATGGCCCCGATCTTCCGTTTCTCGGGCCGCACGGGGTAGACGGGGACGGAGGCCCGCTCCACCACGCTCACGTTGTTGGTGCGGATGGAGGCCGCGATATCGGTCTCGTGCAGCTTCTGGAGCAGGACTTCGTAGAGGCTCTTCGCGGAGTCCGCCTCCTTCTTCAAAGCCTCGAGCTCCGAGGCCTTTCGGCTCTGGGTCGCGGCTTGAGCCTTCTGGTTGTCGATCGCTGACCGGAGTTCCGTTTCCCGCTTCTGAAGCTGGCCGTACTCGGCCTGCAGGCCGCCCACAATCTGTGCTGTCCGGGCGTCCTTGGCTTTTCGAATCTGGGCGATCTGGGCCTGGACCTTCTGCACCTCCGGGTGGCCTTCCTTGTACTTCTCGCTCAGCCGCGAGAGGTCGACGGTCAGGCCCGCGATCTGGCTGTTGAAGTTCAGAACCACCGGGTCCGCGGCCACCTGGGGAACGGTGTCCAGGCTCTGGCCCCCCTGCCGCATGTCCGTCACTTGCTTGAGAGCGGCCTCGATCGTGATCCGCCGCGCCTGGGCCTGGATGTAGTCGTCGTTCAGCTTGGTGATGGAGCTGGTCACGGCGGAGACGCTCCCCTCGGGTACGAAGAGGTCCTGGCTCTGGTAGCTCTTGAAGAGCTTGTCCTGGGCGTCCCGCATCCCGCGCTGGGTGTCGGCCAACCGCTCTTGGAGCCATTCGTAGGCCTTCCGCGCCGACTCGACGCGGCTGGCAAGCGTCTGCTCGATATAGACGTCGGCCAGCGTGTTGGCCCAGAGCGCCGCTTCCTTGGGGACCGTGTGGATGACCGAGACCACGACCAGACGGCTCTCCGGAACGGGCTCCACCCCCACGTGGGACATGAAGAGGCTGCCCGCCTCGGGGCTGTCCTTGAAGGGCGGACGATCCCTGAGCTTGAGCTGGTCGACGACCTTCTCCCCCAGCCCCTTGGAGCGGAGCACGCGGAACTGCGTGTTGTAGAAGTCGGAGTTCTGCCAGAAGTTGCCCGCGCCCACCAGGGCATCGGTCACGGTCATGAAGGTAGGGGTGGGGGGCTCGATCTGGATCATGGCCCCCGCCCGGTACTCGGGGGTCTGCAGGAAGGCCACCAGGAGGGCGAGGCCGAGGCCCACGACCGCGGCCGCGCCGATGAAGACGCGGCTCCGCCAGAGAACGTCCGCGTAGTAGCGGATGTCCAGCTGCCGCTCGGTGGGGAGGCCCAGGCCGGGATCGTGGGGAATCGTCGACAAGAGAGGCCTTGCTAGAAGAGCCGGCGAGGCACGGAGACCACGTCGTTCGAGAGAAGGGCCAGGTCCGGTTCCTTGCCCTTCCGGACCGCCTTCAGATCCACGTCCAGGATCCGGGTCTGGCCCGTCTCCGGGTCCACCCGTCTGACCTTAAGGTTACTGCTGCCGAAGCGGGTCAGCCCCCCCGCGGTGGAGATGGCCCCCGTGATCGTGAGCTCGCCCTCGATCGGGTAGCGACCCGGCCGCACGATCTCGCCCTCCACGGTTACATAATACTTCGGCAAGGCGGTAATGAGGTCGCCGTTTCTCAGCGGGACCTCCAGGTTGACCTGGTCCTGGGGCGAGGGTGCGGAGCCGGAGAGCCGCATGCGCAGGATCCGCGCACCTCCCTCGAATGACCCTTCCCGCCGGGCGATCTGGACGTCCCCCGAGGCGCGGGGGGTGAAGCCCCCCGCTTCCACGAGTACGTCGATGAGCCGTGTCCGCCCGCGCAGGGACTTCCGCCCGGGGCTGTTGACCTCGCCCACCACGGAGACGAACTGGCTTTGGTATTCCTTGACCTTCACCTCCACCTGCGGGTTCACGAGGTAGTCGCGGGCGAGGAGGGTGGTGAGCTTCCTCTGCACTTCGGGCAGCGTCAGCCCTGCCACCTCGACCTCGCCCAGCAAGGGGAGGGCGATGACACCGCTCGTCTGGACGGTGGAGGTGCGGGAGAGGTCGTCGTTGCCGAAGACGGTCACCTCCAGCACGTCCCCCGGTCCCACCCGGTAATCGGGAGCGGCCACCGGTGAGGGGGCGGTCGGGGGGGGTGCAGAGGCCGGGGCCTGGCCTCGGGCGGGAGCGGCCAGGGCCAGACCGACTACGGCTAGGAGGGTGATGCCTTTCATCGGCCCCCGGGGGCCCCGGAAAGGCCGATGCCGACTTGGACGATGAGCGAGTGGGTGGTGATCGTGAATTCCCGCAAGTTCGAGTCCCGGCGCTCCCGGCGGTAGTCCCCGCGCAGGAAGGCACGGCTGCCGAGCGGCCGCCCCAGGCCGACCGACCACGCGAAGATCGTGTCCTCACGGGGCACGCCGATGGCGCTGGCCACGGTCTGGTAGGTGTTCCACTGGTAGCCGGCGCCCCCCCGAAAGGCGCAGGAGAATGGAACCGGCAACGTGATCCCCGCCTGGACCGCTGTCGTCACGTAGAAGGCGTTCTGCTCGAAGGCGGAGAGGTCGGTCCCCCGGTTCACAAACAGTTCCAGCCAGGTGTCGGGACGAAATTCCTTCTTCAGTGAGACGCCGGTCGTGAGCCCCTGGAAGCGCTGACCGCCCGCCGCCGCCAGCGGGCTCGTCTGGTCGCGGAAGGCGAGCTCGATCTGACCCGTGACCAAGGGGGTGATTTCGCCCTTCAGGCTGAGGCCGACCGAGTTTGCGGTGGATTCCGCCAGGGGCCGCTGATCCGGCCGGGGCACGCGGTCGTACGTGTAGCCGAAGACGGCGCGCAGGCTCGGGGTCACCTCGTAGCCGAGGCCGGCGCGGAGGGAATAGTTGCTGAAGGGGAAGAAGCTGGAGGCGGTGTCGAAACTCACCTGGTTCCAGCCCGCGCCCAGATCCAGCCCGAGCCGCCCCCCCAGTTCCCAACGGGCTCCGAGATCGGTGCTCCAGCGTGTGAAGCGGCCGAGAGCGAAGAAGTATTCCCGCCCGGGGTCCACCTCGGTGGTTTCGAGAATGCCGTGGGCAAAATGCTCGCTCGCCCGCACAGTGAGGGACGTGCCCACGGGCAGGTCGAGGGAGGCGTTGGCAAGGTGGGTGGTGGTGCCCACCTCCGGGTAGGAGGAGAAGCTCCGCAGCCGCGGCTCATAGCTCGCCTGCAACTTGCCGTCGAAGAGGGGCATTTCCCCCGTCAGGCCTGGCTGGATTTGGAGATAGCGGTCCCGCACCGGCGTGGGTCCGTTCACACCGGCAACGTCCGCGTCCACATAGCTGAGAACGATGCTGGGTCGTAGCGATAGGGGGCCCAAGCTCAAGCCCCCCCGCGTCTCCCCGCCAAAGCCGGCGGGGCGCTCCTCGGTACGCTCGCCCGCCTCCCCCGCGGAGCTCGGGAAGAGCCTCGAGTACAGCTCCTCCACCGGGGCCGTCGGCGGCACCGCCGGCCGCGCGGTCTCCTCTCCTCCGAAGAACACCGTGACGAGGGTCTCCTGCCGGTGCACCTCGAACCCCACCTCGGAAGAGACGCGTACCCAGAGCGACACCCCACCGGGGCGGCGGACGATCCGGATGGCCTCCAAAGGCGGAGTCGCGGGCGGCTCCGTCAGGTTGTCGGGTGCCTCCGCGTCCAAGGAGATCACAACCTCGCTCCCCTGCCGCTCGACCTTCGCCCCCACCACCGGGCGCGAGCAGAGGACGTGCAGGGCCTGCCGCGAGCCGGCTGCGGTCACGCGCACGGCCAGGACCCGCGGCGTCTCGGCCTCCGGGACGGCGGGGAGCGCGGCTCCCGCCCCGCCATCCACGGCCGAGGTCACGGCCAGGACCAGGGCCACCAAGGGGCTCACGCCGCCCCCCGCGGGGCCGGCTTGCGCTTCTCGCTCCGCCGCTCGAAGAAGAGCAGGATCAGGATCAACGCCACGAAGCTGGCCGACTGGACCAGGATGAGCAGGGTCTCCATGGGGGTGGCGTCGGCGAGGGAGGCCGCGCCCAGGCCCAGGCAGAAGGTGATCAAGTAGATGATGAGCACGGCCGTGCGTTGGGAGAGGCCCAGGGACACGAGCCGGTGCGAGAGGTGGCGGCTGTCCCCGACGTAGATCGGTCGGCGTTCGCGCAGGCGGATCACGATCACGGTGGCGGTGTCGAGCAGCGGCACGGCCAAGACCAGGACCGGCATGAGCACGGGGAAATAAGTGCTGGAGGCGTGGGAGACATAGCGCTCGAGCAGCGTGAGCGAGGCCAGGACGGAGCCGATGAAAAGGCTGCCGCAGTCTCCCAGGAAGACGGAGGCGGGGTTGAAGTTGAAGAGCAGGAACCCCAGCAGGCTCCCCATGAAGGCGACCAAGATCAAGCTGATGAAGAACTCCCCCAGCATCCAGGCATTGATGAGGAGCACGGCGGAGGCCACGAAGGCGACCCCGGTGCACAGGCCGTCCATGTTGTCGAGGAGGTTGAAGGCGTTCGTGACCCCCACCACCCAGAGAAGCGTGATCGCGGTGTTCAGCCAGTCGTAGGGCATGAACGACGTGCGGACGTCCGCCGCGATGACCACGAGGGCAGCCACGACCTGGCCCGCGGCTTTCCAGCCCACTGGGAACCGCGTCCCCAGGATGTCGTCCGCGAGGCCCACGCCAAAGACCAGGGCCGAGCTCACGAGCAGGGCCAGGAGCTTCTTCTCCACTCGGTAGGCTTCTTGAAGGAGGGCGAGGGGCGTGCCGAAATGGGTCTGCACGAACGGGAGCGCGTTCAGGAAGGGGACGAGGGCGTAGCCGGCCAGGACGACGCCCGAAAAGGAAAGGAAGACCGCCAAGCCACCCAGACGGGGCATGGGCGCGGCGTGGACCTTGCGGGGCCCCGGCTGGTCCATGACCCCCAGTTTTCGGGCCAGGGCCCGGCTCAGGGGAACCACAGCCGCGCTCAAGGCCAGCGCGGCAACCATGACCAGGATGGCGGGAAGGGCGGAGCTCATGACGGTCAGGCCGCCAATCGCTTAGACGCCAGCAACTCGCGGTAGAGGGCGTCGACGTCTTCGATCAGACGCGAGAGGGAATGGCGCTTGAGAACGTGGTCGCGACCGGCGAGGGCCCGCCGACGCGCGGCCTCGGGACTGCGGAGCGTCTCCAGGATGGCCGCGGCGAGGGCCTCCGCCTCGCCCGGGGGGACCAGAAGCCCGCGGGTTCCTTCCCCCAACAGGTCGGGTGTTCCCCCCACGCGGGTCGCCACCACCGGGCGGGACGCGGCCAAGGCCTCGATGAGGGCCACCGGCGTCCCTTCGTTTCTCGACGAATTGACCACGACGTCCAGGTCTCCGTACACCGCTCCGATATCGCGCCGCCAGCCGCAGAACGACACGGCTTCGGCCAAGCCAAGCCGGCTCACCTCCTGTTCTAGCAAGGTCCGTTCCTCGCCGTCTCCGATCAGGGCGAAGCGGCACGCCGGCAAAGCCTTAAGGACGAGAGCGGCGGCCTTGAGGAACGTCGGCACGTCCTTGATGGGTACGAGGCGGCCCACCATCCCGACCAAGGGTGCCCCCGCAGGCACGCCGGCTTCGGTGCGGATCCCTCCCCGCGGCAGGGGCCGGGTGAGGGGCTCGAGCTCGAGGCCGAGAGGAACGACTCGTATCCGTTCTGGCCTCGCAACCCCTAGATCCACAAGGTCTTGCTTCACGGCCTCCGACACGGCGACCAGACCGTCGGAGAGCCGGCCGAGGAAGGCTTCGAGAGCCCGGAAGAGACGGGTCTTGACCGCGCCGAAGTAGCCCCGCAGCACATGGCCGTGATAGGTGTGGACGATGACGGGCACGCCGGCCAGGCGGGCGGCGAGACGGCCAAGCATCCCCGCCTTGGCGGTGTGGGTGTGGACGATGGACGGCCTGAACGCCCGAAGCAGGCGGTAGAGGCCCCAGAGCGCCCGAAAATCGGACAGGAGCCGGATTTCCCGGCCGAGCCCCCCCATCGGCTCGCAGGCCACCCCCTTTTCCGCGGCCAGAGCAAGCATGTTGCCCTCGTGTGGGGATTCTTGTCCGACAACGAGGCGTGTGTGGTAACCCCGCTGCTCAAGCCCGGCCGTCAGGAGGATGACGTGAATGGAAGGTCCTCCGATATTCAGCCGGGAGAAAAGGCGAACGATCCTTATTCCCCCCGACGCCGCTGGAACTGGGGTGTCATTCATGCCCTGGGGACAGGTCGCCGTCCGAGGTTAGCACCCCCCCTTGATCGGGTCAAGGAAGTTGTGGCATTCAAATGACTTTCGGGCCCCAGCCCTAAGGTAACACTTTACGATTGGGGACAGCCTTCTAGAGCCAACCTCGGAGCGCAGCGTAGAGGATTTTGGCGTACTCGGTCACGACGATCCGGCGGGAACGAGAGTCTCGCCACCACGCGCGGGGCGACCAGGAGGAGGGCCGGGCGGGACAGTTGAACAGATGGACGCCACGCAGGACCCCCCGCGCCAGGAGGAAAGTCCGGCGCTGATGGTACGGGGACGTGACAAGGGCCACGGTGCGGACGCCTTCCTGACGCAGGATGGGCGCCACCGCCAGAAGGGACTCGCGCGTGCTGTGGGAAACCCTCTCCAGGCGGATCCGTTCTTCCGGAACGCCCCACGCGAGAGCCTTCTCGCGGAGGCTCTCCGCGCTGTCCCCGGGCCCCGCCTCGCCCCCGGTGAGGACGAGCAGGCGCGCGGCCCCAGCGCGCACGAGCTCCGCCCCCGCCCTCGTCCGCTCGTAGGAAGGGTCGCCCGCGAGCACGACCGCGGCGTCGACCCTTGTCGGCGGATCTTCGAGAACCAGCCAGCGGGCCGGGAGATCGGTGAGCCCGAGACCGACAAGGCCGAGGAAAACGATCAGAACAACCGAGGCGGCGTGGGAGCGCCCAACCTTCAACGCGGCGAAGCCGAAAGAGACCCGCCGTGGAAAACCGCGGCTCCGGCATGGGCGGCGATCAGCATCCAGCCGTCACCCGGGCTGGTCAAGCCGTCGCCGCCTGCTGGGCCGGGCGCACTCTCTCCTGTCGCAGCCAGCTCTCGAGGGTCATGAGGGCCCAGATCTGCGGGCTCAGGTCGGCGGCGGCGGCCATGTGACTCCTCACCAGCCGAGTCACCGGATCCGGCCGCAGGTAGTCGTAGAGCGGGCTTCCGGGATCGAGCAGCCGCTCCTCGACCAAACCGTTCAGGTCATTGCGAAACCACGCCCCGAGCGGCGCCCCGAACCCCATCTTGCCCCGGGCCAGGATCGACGGGGGCAGGATGTCCTTCATGGCTCGCCTCAGCAGCAGCTTGCCGCGACCCCAGCGCATGCGGAGGCGGTCGGGCAGCGCCGCGCCAAACTCCACGAGCGCGGTGTCGAGGAACGGAGAGCGGGCCTCCAGGCCGTGGGCCATGGACATTCGGTCGATCTTCACGAGCAGGTCGTCGAGGAGGTAAGTCTTGAAGTTGAGGTGGAGCAGTCGAGCTAGCGTGCTGCCCTCCCCATCCAAACCCGCGCGGAAGCTCGCGCGGACCAGCTCCGGGTCGCAAAACCGCTGGTACTCGGGCCGCAACAGTTCCGTGAGGTCGTTGGGGAAGTACGCGTTCCAGCGCAGGTAACGCTCCAGGAGCGGGAACCTCCCGGCCTCGACGAAGCGCTTGGCAAACCGGAGCGGGTGCCTTCGGTCTCGGGGCTCGGGGAGAAGACCGAGGACCGCGGCCAAGCCCCGGAAGATCGGCCGCGGGATCCGCTCCGAGAGTGCGCCCCCGTAAAGCCGCAGGTAGCCCGCGAACACCTCGTCGCCCCCGTCCCCGTTGAGTGCGACCGTGACCCGCGTGCGGGTCAACTCCGAGAGCAGGTACGTCGGCACGGCCGAGGAGTCGCCGAAGGGACCGTCGTGATGCCACACCAGGCGGTCGATGAGCTCGAGGGCCTTGGGCTCGACCACGAACTCCGTGTGATCGGTACCGAAGGCCTCCGCCACCGTGCGCGCGTGGGGCGTCTCGTCATATTCCTTCCCGCCCTTGAAGCCGATGGTGAATGTACGCACCCGGCCCCCAGCCGCCCGCGCCATGAAAGCGACGATGCTCGATGAGTCGAGGCCGCCCGATAGGAAGGCGCCGAGCGGAACGTCCGCCACCAGCCGGCGCGTTACGGCTTCTTGCAGCAGGCTTCGGAAGCGCTCCTCTGCTTCGCGATCGTCCCCAACCACCCCGTCCCGAAAGCGCACAGTCCAGTAAGGCGTCGGTCCCTCACAGCCCTTCTCCGTTGCGACCAGGAAGTGAGCGGGGGGCAGCGCGCGGATCCCCTGGTAGAACGTGCCCGGTGTCGGCACATACCCGTAGGTGAGGTAGAGAGGTAGGGCGGAAGGGTCTTGCGCACGGGGAATGCCCGGGTGGGCCAGGAGCGCCTTCACCTCGGAGGCGAAGGCGAACAAATTCGGGCCATCGTGATAAAAGAGCGGCTTCTTGCCCGCCCGGTCGCGGGCCACCAGCAAGCGTCGTCTCTTTGCGTCCCAGAGGGCGAAGGCAAACATCCCGTCGAGGGCGGCGACGGCTCCGTCGCCCAGTTCCTCGTAGAGGTGCAGGATCACTTCCCCGTCGCCCTGGCTTCGGAACCGGTGGCGGGTCTTGAGGTCCTTGCTGAGCTCGCGGAAGTTGTAGATCTCCCCATTGAAGACGAGCCAGAGCGTGCCGTCTTCGTTGGTCATGGGCTCGCGGGCGGCGTCACTCAGGTCGATGATCGAGAGCCGGCGGTGGCCGAGCGCCACGGGCGCGTCCACGTGTAGCCCCTCCCCGTCCGGGCCCCGGTGACCGAGAGCCCGGGTCATGGTGGCGATCCGTCCGCGCTCGGGCGCACCGTTACGGGAGAGCAGGCCGCAGATGCCGCACATTTCCTGGGATGCGTCAGGCGAGGGGCTTGGTCATCATCGAGGGACCGGGGCCCTTTCGTTCTGGCGAATCCTCCGAGTCAACGCGCGCCACATCCGGCTCGAGGCCGGCGGCGACGAGCGCCCAGGGCATTTGCCAAGGCAGGACGCCATCGGCCGCACCGGCTACAATTTTGAGGGCTTGCTGCCGTCGGTCAGAGTTTGACTTGTCACAGCTGGAGACGGGAACGCTCGCAGAGGCGATCATACGAGTCCCGAGAATGGAGACGCAACGTCGGAGGTGAAGTTCATCCCGATAGTCCCGGCAGGGACGCGGTCAAGTGCCGTAGCTCGGTCGATCCGCGCCTTTGGTATATGGGTCAATAGTCAAGGGCACGGGCGGCGACTCGTGGAGGTCTAGATCGGGGAGTGGTAGAGCCACTTTCCCGTGGACGGCATCTGTCTCTTGGATCATGGCGCCCACTTCGCCAATTCTAACGCAGCATGAGTCGCCCGCGGCCCCGACCGCGCTCATTGTCCTTGTCTTCCTAACCGTCGCTTCACCCTGGCCATTCGGGAGCGTCCATCCTCTGGCCATCCTGGTTATCACGCTCATCGCCCTGGTCACTGCGCTCAGCGTGGCCGCGACGGGGGCCTGGCGGGGGCGTTTGATGCTGCCCTCTTTTCCGATCTGGCCCCTATTGGGCCTTGTCGCGCTGGCTGCCCTTCAGCTCGTGCCGCTGGCGCCGAGCCTCCATGCGGTCCTGGCCCCTGGCTCCTATGCGATCTGGCATCCGGAAGAGTCCGCCGCCGCGGCCCTCCTTGGACCCGTTTCGCAGCCGATCTCCATCGATCCACAGTCCACCCATCGGTGGCTGGCGTTCACGTTTGGTCTCGCCGCCCTGGCCGTCCTCGCCGCGCCGGCACTGCGGGAGCGCCGCTTCGCCCTGCGTGCCACGCTCGTCGTCGCCGGGGGTGGGCTGGCCGTAGCGCTCTACGGCATCGTGGCCCGCACCCTCTTTGGCAATTTGCTCTACGGCACCGTGGCTGTGCCCACCGTGAGCCCCTTCGGTCCCTTCGTCAGCAAGAACCACTTTGCGGGGTACGTGGAGATGGCGGCGTTGCTGATCTCTGGCCTTGCCATCGGCCTCGCGGACGCGGCGCGGCGGCGCTCGTCTCCCCTGGGTTGGGTGGAGAGCCGCCGGGCGGGACGCGTGGTCCTCGCCGGGGGTGCGGCAGCCGCGATGGGGTTGGCGGTTCTCGTCTCGCTCTCTCGAGGCGGGGTCGTGGCCCTGGCCCTCGGTGGGGTCGTTCTCGTCGCCCTCGGGGCCCTCGTACGCGGACGAAAGCGCCCGCGCCGCTCGGCAATATGGGGCTTGGGGGCACTCCTGGGGCTTGCGGTGCTAGCCCTGGCCGTCGTGCCAAGAGAGGGACGGCAACGGATCGAGAGCCTGGGCGGCATAACGGCGGATTCCTCCGGTTCGTTCCGCACGGTCCTTTGGCACGATACGGTACGGCTCGCCGCCGCCAGCCCGTTCTTGGGCCATGGTCTGGGAGCCTTCGCGGATGCTCTGCCTCGCTTCAAGACCGCCGCTGGCGAGCTGCGGGTCGAGCACGCCGAGAACGACTACCTGGAGATGCTGGCGGAGGGCGGCGTGCTCGGGCTGGGCTTGGCCCTGGCCTTGGTGGCGTTGTTAACGCGGCATGCGGTTCGGGGCCTCAAGGAGCAGGAGGATCGTCTCCTTCGCGGGCTCGGGCTTGGCGCGGCGGCGGGCTTTTGGGCGCTGCTCGTCCACAGCGCCTTTGATTTCAACCTGCACATCCCCTCGAGCGCGCTGCTCTTTGCGTTCCTAGCCGCGTTGAGTGTGGGCGCCAGCGGCCACGCCACGCGCTCTCCCTCTCGCCGGTGGCCCTTGGTTGCAGCGAGCGCGGTGGTGTTCTGTCTTCTCCTGGCAACGGTGGCCACGCCTCCTGCCGGGTCCTCCACCCTGGACACCATGCACCGCCTCTCCGCGACGGGGGCCATCACCCCTCTTCGAGGCGCTCTGGCCGAGGCATCGCTCGTGGACAGTCTTCGTCATCACCCCGCCGACGCCGAAGCTTGGGTCGTTTTGGGCTGGCTGCATTCGATCCGTGGGGCCAGGAAGGAGGGCGCCGCGCTCGCTCGCTATGGTGCCAACCTTGATCCGCGACGCAAGTCGCTTCAAGAAACAGCGGCACAGCTGGCGGCCGCGGCGGGACCGCCGGCAAGAGATTGAGCCGGACCGCGGTTCCTTACGCGCGCCGGCGGCGCCCAATCGCCCGCCAGCCCAAGCCAGCCAGGATATCCCGAACCTCGAGGCCGGCTGTTTCCAGCCAGGCCGCCACTTCCTCCCGGCCGTAGCGACCCTCGATAGGGGCGCAGAGTCGATCGAACTGCTCGGCCACGAGCATGCGGAAGGGCACATCTGCGTACTGTACGAGGGGCAGACCCCGAGTCAGACGGTCGCCCAGCGCTGACCCCCGAAGCCACCGACGGGGCAAAATGAAGAGCACGCTGCCGAGGGCGGCTATAGCCCAAGAGATCGCATGCACTACCGGAAAGGGAAGCCGCGTGGTGACGCGGCGGAGCAGGGTCACCGCTTCCAGAAGTAGTCTCCGCGGCCAGGGGTCACCGTCTAGAGACCGGTACACGTAGAGACGCAGCTCTCCTGCGGGGCGCACGAGCGACGCCAAGGCGCGCACGCCCATGATGGGCTCCGCCAAGTGATGCACGACGCCAAGGCAATAGACCAGGTCAAAAGCTGCGGGCGCGAAGGGCGCCCAGCACAGGTCGGCTTGGACGAAGTCTGCCCCGCTCCTTTCTCGCTCCGCCGCCACGTCTATGGCCGGGCTGACGTCCATGCCTACGACGGCTGCTCCGGACCGACGAGCAAAATGGAGCCAACGACCCATCCCGCACCCGGCGTCCAGCACGCGAAGGCCCTCCCAGGCCACCTCCTCAGGCCCCTCGAAGTACCAGCGGAAGATCCGATCGTGGCTAGCCAGCAGGTCGGGGAAGCGGCGCCATTCATCACCGAATGCGCGCAAGGTGCGGGTGGCGGTGGAAGCGTCTTCACGGCCCCGGAGGGGGCTTAGGTCGGGATAGCGGTCGAAGAAGGCGGCGTGGTCCCGAAGGAGCGTCGGGGCCAACGCGGGGGGCAAGATCCGCGGGACCCCCGAGATGACCGGGAAGACCAGCCCACACGCGCTGCGCAGTGAGCCCTCCAACACCTCCTCCCCGGCCGTGGCGCCCACCCCGAGCTCGAGGGGCTGGCCGCAACGGGGACAGCGGAGTGTCTCCGCGAAGGAGCGCCTCACGGCCGGTTGTAGAAGTCGTCGGGAATGTCACTGCGCGTCTTGAAACGCACGCGCTTCAAGTCTTCGTCCGTAAGGGCCCGCACCGTTTTGGCGGGAACGCCTGCCACCAACGACCGCGGCTGGTCGATCTTTCCCGTCAGCACCGAACCCATGGCCAGGATGCATTCCGAGGGCAGTCGCGCCCCCGGAGCGATCCGGATCTCGGAGCCGAGGTAGCAGAAGTCCTCTATGGTGATGGGACCCGTCTCCTGCCGGTTGTGTGTCCAGAGGGACGAGTTTCTGCCCCCTAGGATGACGTTGCGACCGATGCGAACCTGGTCGGTGAAGTCCACGCGGTGGCCAGAGACAACGATCGCCCCGTCGCCCAACTCAAGGATCGAGACCGGGTTCGTGGTGCAGTCGTGATCGGGTATCGCGTTCAGGACGTTGAAGCGCATGACGGTCGAATACGCGCCAAGGGAGACCCTCTCGCCGCCGCGGATGATGTTGCCGAGGCCGACCTTGGCGTGGGGAGCCGCCTCCAAATGACCCACCCGGAGAATCAGGTTGAAGTGGCCTATGTGTGTGCCTTCGGCCAGGTCAACATGCTCCGCATCGAGTAGCGACAGACCGATGCTTACTCCGGGGCCGATGCGGTACCCGAAGAAGATCCGATAAGCGGGCCGCTTCAGAAAGTCGGGCAGAAAACCGACGAGGGCAAGACAAGCGAGCCGCAGTCGTCGATGCCAACGGCTCAACGTTGCCAGGCGGGCAGAACTGCGGTTTCCCGAAGCCGGAGCTGCTCCCTTTGCCGCCGCTTCTCTTCAATACCCGCGCCCATGAGAATGAAGAAAAACATGGTGACTTGAGTCCGCTGGCGGTAGGCGGTGCCGACGTTGCTTTGGAAGATCGCGTACGCGATGGTTAGGGTCGTGGCAAAGACCAGGATGGGAAGCGCGGGTCGAAGGCGTTCCTTGAGCGTGTGGCGCAAGCCTCTTAGCAGGGAGGGCATGAGCGCGTACCAGACCAGCGTCTCGGGAAGTGTCATCAGCTGCCTAAGCCCTGTGATGGCCCAGGGGAAGGGTGCGAAGAGCAAGTACGCAAGGCCAATGGGGAGGGCGGCCAGGGCCCCGGTTGGGGTCGACACGTCGATCTCTCCAGCGAAGGCGGATTTCCCGAGGGTCGTCTGACCCAATCTCGCGGTCTGAAGCTTATCCAAATCGAAATACGAGGTCTGCTGTTCAATCGTCTCCGTCCGGACGCCGAAGGTCATGGCTCCTAGAAACACGGCCACGAGAGCAATCTGTGCCAGCACGCTGCCGAACAGGCCGCGCCGCTGTGCGAACAGGAAGGTCCCAAGGGTGGCGAACGCCACCATGTAGAAAATGTAGAAACGCAGCGTCATGAGAGCCAGACTGGATGCTACGAAGAGGGCGATATGAGCCAGCGTGAAGCGCTCCCTCAGCTTCAGGACAGCATACATGCACACCGATATGCAAAACAGGATTGAGGGGTCTTTGTACATGGCACAAGACCAGAAGATCATCTGCGGGAAGAATGCCATGAACAACGCTGCCCATCGCGCCGCCTTGGCGTCAAATAGGTGCTTCGCGATGCCGTAGATGACAAAGATGGAGAGGCCTCCAATTGTTCCGTTCAGGAACTGGACGACGAGCTGGTTGCGTCCGACGAGAAAGTAGATAGCACCCACGAAGTATTGGAAGCCGTACCCGCTAACGGCCGTCACAACCGTCGGCACAACAAACGTCTGGCCGGACCACTGGAGGGACATAAGATAGCCGCCGTAGTCATACGTACTCGAGTCGCCCCAGAATGTGTCGGCAAAAACCGAGTCCCCGGCGTACGCATTGAGGAATAGGGCCCCCGCGTAGCGAAGACCAAGGGACCACAAGTAGATCTTCGCCAGGAACTGCCCTTCGGCTCCCGGAAAAGACCGGCGCACTCGCGAGACGATCCACGCGTTCCAGAGGATTGCCAAGAACGCGGCAACGAGCCCATCGAAGAAGCCGGTCATGAGACCGTGCTCCGGAAGACGTCCGCGACCCGGGGAGCTTGCACCATCGCCGAGAAGCGCTCCTCGACTGTAGCCCTGGCGGCTCGGCCAACACGGAACCGTAGCTCGGGGTCGCCCAAGAGAAGGTCGAGAGTGTCTACCCAGTCGTCTTCCGTAGCGGCCAGGAATCCGTTTCGCCCGTGATCAACGATCTCCCGGTTGATGCCGACGGGGCTGACCACCGGCGGTATCCCCAAGGCCATGTACTGGAGTGCTTTCAGGCCGCATTTCCCGCGCTCCCACTCGGCGTCGGGGAGGGGCATGATCCCTATGTCGAAACAGGAGATGTCCTGGGCCTCTGTGGCCGAGCGCCAGGGGCAGTGCTCCACGTCGACCCCGTCCACGGAGAACCCGGTCCCTCCGACAACAACCACCTTGAAATCGCGCCGAGTCCGCAAACGCGCCAGTGCCGGGCCGACCAACTGAAGGTACTGAACGGTGCTGTAGCTTCCGGTCCATCCGATCACGGGTCGAGGCCCGGTCCGCGGGGCAAGGAGCTGGTATTTCGCGGTGTCGATGGTGGTGGGGATGACGCTCACCCGAGCATTGTAACGAGACGCGTAGTCGGCAAGGTACCTGTTTCCGGCCATGACGTGGGCGGCAAGACGACACAGCGTAGCCGTCTTTCTTGGAAAACGAAGGTAGGAGAGATAGGAGTTCGCAGGGCTGACATAGCGGATCCAGATTGCGTCATCGAAGTCAAAGACGAACGGAATGCCACTGCGGGATAGAATCCGCTCGGCAATCGCAGGCCCCAGGAGCGCCCCCTCTCGAAAGACATAGACGAGGTCGAACTCAGAAGCCTTCCAAGCTGCACGGATGCGCTGGCCGAGGGCTCGAGTGAGGCCCCAGGCCTTTCGGGCGAGCTCTCCCGACTCTTGCAGAAGCGTGGTCAGGCGGGCCGGAGCAAAGGGAGAGTAGGTGATTTCAATCCCCTCTCGGCGGAGATGGGGATCCCATTGCTCGATTCGAAATCTCTGACCGGGAGAGCGGTCCACTTCCTGCGGGACCCAGGCGAGTACTCTCAACGAACGAGTCCCTTCTTCGTCAGTTCGGCAAAGCTGGCCTCGACCCCATCGGCCGGCTGCTCATTCCGACACCAGGTGATGAGGTCGGGTATGCCCTCGTCGAGCGCGTAGCGCGCCTGGAATCCGAGCACACGGCGGGCCTCCGCGGTGTCCGCGACGCAATGACGGATATCGCCCGCTCGGTACTTGCCCAAGATTTGCGGCTTGAGATCGAGACCCAGGTGGGAGCTCAGGGCCTGGGCCACACCGGCGACGCTCGTGCGCCGGCCCGTGCCGACATTCAGGACGTGGGTCCCATTGCCCTGGAATTCGGTGGCTTTCACGAGGGCAGCGGTCACGTCTCGAACATCGATGAAATCGCGGCTCTGGCCGCCATCCTCAAAGATGAGCGGTGGACGCCCGTTCAGCAGTCGGGAGAGGAATATTGCGGCGACTCCTGTGTAGGGATTGCCCAGGCTTTGTCGACGACCAAAAACATTGAAGAAACGTAGGGCGAACGTGGGGATCCTATAGGCACGCCCGAAGGAGACGAAGAGATCTTCCTGGTGCTTCTTGGTGGCTGCGTAGATAGACGCGATAACAGGAACCTTCGTCTCTGGCGTGCCCACGGGTTCCATGTCCGAGCGACAGCCCGTACAGACGATCTCCCAGCGGCTCGCGGCAAGTTGCTCTTCGCTGCGCTCTTCTCCCGTATTGCCCCCGCAGGCCGGGCAGCGATAGGCACCCTCGCCGTAGAGGCTCATCGAAGAAGCAACGACGAGCTTGCGGATGGGCTTGGGGTTGCGGGCTAACAAGTCAAGAAGAAGACCTGTCCCGGTGGCGTTGGTGTGCACGTAGTAGTAGGGCTTGTACATCGATTGGCCGACCCCAACCACGGCGGCCAAGTGGACGACGGCTTCTACACCCTCCAGGCTCGCCTTCAAGGCCTCGGGATCGGTCACGTCGCCAAGGTGGAACCGTACAGTGCCGTTTTCAATGTGGCTGACCAGGTGCCGGGGAGTTTTCGCTGCTGCCCCATGGACTTGGGGATCTAGGTTGTCGAGGACAGTAACTGCGTGTGCCCGGGCCACCAGCTCGTCCACGAGGTGCGAGCCAATGAAGCCGGCTCCCCCGGTCACGAGGACGTTCATGGCCAACACCCGGCCAGGAGGTCGGCGGGCACTGCGTTGCCCGGCACAACGATGCCGGAAGCGCCACGGGGCCGACGCCCGTGGTTCTCAACCGAGGAGCGGGCGTGTCGGGAGAGCACTGACCGCCGGAGCACGAGAGGATCCTCGGTGACCGGCATGGGAAGAGCGCCTTCTCCCCGGACCTCCAGGGTCATGTGCTCAAAGTTTAGCATGGGGACTGAATACCCTCCCCCTCGGCGCTCGGCGCTCGGCTGTTGCTCTCCGCTAAGGAGTCCTCAACGGGCCTGCTCAGCGCGGTCAGCGCAGACCTCAACCCCCGCGTGACAGCCCCCTGGGGTTTCTTTATCTGCTGTTATGATCTACTCAAGGACACCGTGCGACCCTTGGGCTGTTTGGACCCGTCGAGAACGCGCGAGAGAAACGATCGCTCCGTGCTGCCAACGGGCTCCCCTCCGGCCGCTTTACGGTTTGGCCATGATACGTCGCTCATTGACCAACGGCTCGGAGACGGAGCCGCCGCGATTCCCCGACCACCGGGCGGCCGGAGCACGCGACGCCGCCCGTGACGAGTTCGCGGCTGCCGGCAACGCCGCTCGTTACCGTGTGCATGCCGGTCTACAATGCAGGGAAGTACCTTTCCGGTGCGATTGAAAGCATCCTCCGACAGACCCTGCCCGACCTCGAGTTCCTCATCTTCGACGACGGATCAACCGACGGCTCGCTTGAGACCGCAGAACGCTTCGCGCGGAGCGACTCCCGGATTCGGGTCTTCCCGCAAGAACACTGCGGGTACACACCACATCTCAATGAGGGGCTTCGTCGCGCGTGCGCGCCTCTCTACGCTCGGATGGACGCCGACGACATCGCAGCCCCGGAAAGGCTGGAGAAGCAGCTTCGCTATCTTGATGACCATACCGATTGCGTGGCAGTTGGAACCCAGGCCCTTCTTGTTGATGAAGACGACTGTCCGGTACTCCGAACGCAGCATCCGCTCGAACACTCCGTTATTGAGTCCCTCCATCTGCAAGGGCGAATTCGGGTGCACGACCCCAGCTTGGTCCTGCGCACGGAGGTCATGCGCCAGATCGGCGGTTACGACCCCCGCTTTGAGCCAGCGGAGGGCTTCGAGTTCCTACTCAGACTCGGCGAGGTGGGCCGGCTCGCCAACATGCCCGACTTTCTGTACCGCTACCGCCTGCATGACAAGCAAGTAACCGTCCGGCGCTATGAACGCCAGCAGCAAGCCATGAAGGAAGCACTCGTCGAGGCTTGCCGTCGCCGCGGGCTGACGATGACCCATGCGGGGCCCTATCTCGATCGTCGAACCGAGCGACCCTGGCAGACGCACATTCTGTGGGCGGAGTGTGCCTACCGCTCTGGATTCCAGGCGACCGCCATGAAGCATGCACGGCTGGGGGTTGCCCTTCGCCCCTGGTCACGCACCGCGTGGAGGGTCTTGTATCGCGTTGCGACGCGAGGCCCCGATCCTCTCGCCCAGGCCTCGTCGCCCCCGGAATCCTGAGCCTAGCCGCTTGCGCTTCTACATCCTCTATCCGGAGCGAAGCACACCCGGTGGCGGCCACAAACAGATGCGACTCCTCGCCCGCAATCTCCGACAGCTCGGCGAGGAGAGCTACCTGCTGCAGGCTCCGGGGGCCAGCGATGACAACTACCTGTACGACGTCGAGGTCCCCGGGGCACCCTTCCGCTCCAACGAGGGAAACGAGTCCTTGCATCCCGAGGATGTTCTTCTCCTTCCGGAGATTTGGCTTGAACGCAATCTTGCCGCCACCAGTACCTGGAAGTGCCGAAGAGCAGTCTATGCGCAAGGCGGATTCCTGGCTCTTCTCTTTCGGCCCCCAGGAGGGTACGCCGCGCGCGGGATCGAGTTCATGCTCGGAGTGTCTCCCTACATCGTAGCTCTCGGCCACCGCTATCTTGGCTTGTCACCGAGTCGTGCCTTCCACGTACCGTACCCTGTCTTCAGAGGACCCTTCGCGGCGCCCCTGCCTCCCCAGGAGTCCAAACGACTTGCGGTCAGCTTCATGCCGCGCAAGCTCCCCGAGCATATCGAATGCGTGAGGACGCTCGTCCACAAACGCATGCCCGACGTGCCCTGGGTTCCCATCGATGGCCTCTCCGAACGTGAAGTCGCACAGCGACTCTCCGAGACCGCCGTCTTCTTCTCCACGCAGAATGGCGAAGGGTTCGGGCTGCCCGCGATCGAGGCGATGTCGCGAGGCTCCATTGTCTGCGGTTATCGAGGGACCGGCCTGTTCCCTCACCCTTACGCCACACCCCAGAATGGTCTCTGGGCCAGAGACCGGTCCGTTGGACCGGCCGCCGCGCGCGTCATCGACGCGATTGAGCTCGCGCGTCTTGGAGGACCGGCGCGCGAGCGCCTCCTGAGCGCGGCACAGGAAACGGCGGCCGCTTTCACGGAGGAGCGGGCGCTCGAGGCTCTCGGGGTCGCCCTTCAATGCATACGGACCGCGCACTACCCACGCCCTTCTCGTCAGGTTCAGCGGCTGGGGGTCCTGGGACATGTGCAGGCCTTGCGGACGCTTCAGCACGCTCGGACCATGCGCCGGGGCCAGGACTGGGTCCAAGCAGGTGTCTTACCCACGGGGCGGGCTCAATGAGTGGTGCGGAAAGCCCCTCCCCCGGGCGAGTGCCGGTCATCATCCTCAACTGGAACGGGTGGCAGGACACCTTCCTCTGTCTTGAGTCTCTTAAGAAAAGCCCGGACGCGACAGACATCTGGCTGGTCGACAATGGGTCGACCGAGGATCACACCGCGGCCGCGGCCACCCTTTTTCCTGGCCTGCGGTCGTTGCGTTGGGACGAAAACTACGGATTCGCCGGTGGCTACAATCGGGCGCTCCGCCTGGCCTGCTCCGAGGGCTACACCTTTGCCTACCTGCTCAACAACGACTGCAGGGTGCGCCCGGGCTTCCTGCGCGCGGTGCTTGAGCCCGCGCTACGTGAGGACCGCCTGGCCGCGGTCGGCAGTTGCATGGTGTTTGCGGACGATACGGCATGGGCGATCTTCGACGGAGAGTACCATCTCGTCGGTGAGCAGCCGCTAGAGCCCTTCGACCTTCGCTATGTCCCTCATGTGAACGGGGCCGGAATGCTCGTTCGCTTGCAGACCGTGGCCGAGCTGGGCCTGTTCGATGAGCGCTTCTTCTGCTACGGCGAAGAGATGGCCTGGTGCCAACACGCCGTCGCCGCCGGCTGGCGAGTCGCGGCCTGCGGCCGGTCGGTCGTGGTCCACAGGCGCGAAGGCAGCGATGTCAACCACAACGCTGCCTACTACCGGACCAGAAACTACTTCCTCTTTGTAGAAGACTTTCGATGGCCACGTCGGTCGGTGTGGAAGGTGCTCCTTTGCGCACGCGCCGCGGGGGCGGTGCTCGACGCCTTTCAGAGTGGCCACGTGGCCAGGGCGGAGGCCATCGCGGCCGCGGTTCGCGATGCCTTCCTGGGCAGGTTCGGCAGGCGGAGGTCCAAAGACGCACCGTGGCTCGCTCGCGTGCTCCTTGTCTGGGGTTGGGCCCGAGCGTGGATGCCAGGGCGGCGGACTCGTGAGCGGCCTCCCTTCTGATCGAGCCGGGCCATCGGTGGCCTTGTCTCGAGCTTCTCCCGGGCGCTTCTTTCGTTCCCCGCGGCCCCGGGGGCTCGGCCTCGATTTCATTGGATGTTGCTAGCGGTAGAATGCGGAGTCTCTTCGAGCCCGCCCTGAGGAGTGGCCCGCATGCCTGAGCGAGACCCGTTCTGGCACACCGGATGCGTTGCTTGAGCTGGACGTCGCGGTGAAGCGGCGCCCGCGCTTTCTAATCCTGGGCGGCGGGCCGTCAATCGAGGACCGCGTCCAGACCGCTCTCGATCGGGCGAGAATTGCTTCGGACGTCGTCCATTTACCGCTGTCCCGGCGACGCCTCCTGGGCCGGATCGCGTGGGCCGACGTCATCGTTGACGTTGCCGCGGAAGGAGTCCCGGGGCGTAACGTGCTCGAGATGTGGGCCGGGCGACTGGCTCGAAGAATCGTGAAGGTCGATCGTGACCGCATTTCTACCTCGCCTTCGGCCAACTCGACCAGCGCGGTGCTCTCAAGCCTTGATCTCGAAGCCGTTCCTGCCCCGGTCTTTCCGCGGCTGGGCGCGGACCTGCGTCGACGGCAGGATGAGATCTGGGCCGAGATCCCGTGGCCTCCGCCCGATCCCCAGAGCCGCATGGAATCCGATCAGGAACTGAGTGCCGTTCTTGCTCAAGCCCGCACTGCCGGAGACTGGGCTCTCGACGTCGGAGCCGGCGCGGGAAGAGGAGCGATAGCGCTTGCCGGCCGGAACCGCCACGTTGCCGCGATGGACGTGTCGCTTCATATGCTCCGGCGGCTCCGGGTAAAGGCCGAGGCCGCCGGTGGCGCCGTCCACTTGGTGCTCGGTGACGCCGAACGCCTCCCCTTCCGTTCTCAGGTGTTTTCGGTCGCCACTGCCCTCCAAGTCTGCGCGCACGTCGAGACACCCGAACGTTTTACGGACGAGTTGGCTCGTGTCACTCGGCCCGGAGCGGACGTTGTGCTCAGCACCGGGAACGCCCACTCTCTGGCGGAGCTTTCCGACCGTCTCACCCTCTTCCTGCACGAGCTGCGCCACGGCCGGGTGCGGAAGGCCTTCGCTGCGCTCCAGGGCGACCGCGTCTACTGGTTGAAGCTACGTGGCTTCGCCAGAAGCTCCGTCGCGGAGCTGGGGGGGCAGCTCGCACGCTCGGGTTTCCGAATCCAGCATCGGATGACCCTGGGACTGCTGAGGGCGCTCCGGTTTGATTTTCCCGTAGGGTGGGGGCGGCTTCCTGGCCTTCGGCGGTTCGGCCGCCTCATCGTGGTCAGCGCCTCGCACGAACCGGCGCCTCGCGTACTACAGTCCTACGCGAAGCTCTCTCTCGCGGCGATTGGGCGCTTCGTGCACAGCGACGGCTCCCTCCTTTACCGCCAGGGCCTCCACCAAACACGACGAGATTCGGAGCCGCCGTCGTATTCGACATCTGAACGATACCGCCTGATCTGCCTCATAGGTCTCGAGGCCTACCGGCGGTACCAAGGTGCCAGCCCGGATGTCGACTCGCTTCTTTCGCACCTCGGAAGCGCGCTCGGTCCACGCGCCTTGGATGACGAAGGTCTGTTTCTTTGGTGGAAGGCGCTCGCGGGCGAGGGCAGCGTGGAGCCAAGCTTGGAGCGAATCGCCGCCGCCATCCCTCGGCTCGGTGCGGAGGACTCCCAGACCCTGGCGTTTCTTCTCATGGGCCTCGCCTCCGGCCGCGATCCCAGCGGGCGCCGAGGGCAGTTGGCGGACGAAATCGCCGCCCATCTCCTGGCCCGCCAGGCCGCAACTGGCCTTTTCGCGACGGTCGCGCGCCGCGATGCGGTGTCGACATTCAACTACCAGGTCTATTCGAGCCTCGCGCTCGCCACTTACGGGAGGCAGCGTGGACGCGCCGACGCTGTGGAGGCCGCCCGTGGCTGCTGCGACCGTTTCTGTCGGCTTCAAGGTCCTCAGGGTCAATGGTGGTGGACCTACGACGTAGAACGCGGAACCGTGGCCGACAAGTACCCGGTGTTCTCGGTCCACCAGCTAGGCATGGCCCCCTTGGTTCTCTTAGCGGTCGGGCGCGTCAGTGGAGACGACTTCACGCCCTGGGTGCGACGGGGAGCGCGCTGGGTGGCGGGCCCAAACGAGGTCGGCCAGCCTCTCATAACGGGAGGGGACTCCACGGTCTGGCGTTCTGTGCGCCGGTGGGGGTCACAGCATCCCTGGGCATCGGCTGTCCTCCAGCGGCTGGCTTGGCATCGATTCGGTCGATTGGCCGCGCTGTGGCCGGGCAAGGAGATCAATCGCGAGCACCGACCGTATGAATACGGCTGGCTCTTGGCCGCGCTGGCGGAGGCCAGGGGCGACGAATCTTGGCTGCCCTGAGGCTTCGCGACATGCCCCTCCGCATCCTCATGGTGCTCGACAAGCCCTTTCGAACCGACCTCCGGGTGGAGCGGGAAATCCGAGCCCTCGTGGGCTCCGGTCACCGCGTGAGCCTTCTCTGCGAGCGCATGGACGGTGAGGCGGAGCGCGATGACTGGAACGGGGCGGCGGTGTGTCGAATCAGCTCCTCCCGAAACCGCCGGTCACGCTGGGCGCACTACCTCACCGGAACCCTAACCGGCCGGAGCCGGGGTTGGGAGGGGGCCATCGAAGCGGGGGCGGTGGAACAATCGAGCGACGTGATCCACGCTCACGATCTTCCCGTGGCGACGTCGGCGCTTCGGGTCGCACGGCGACGCGGGGCCGCTTTCGTGTTCGATCGTCACGAGAACTGGGCCGGCCTCTTGGCCGGCCTTCGTGACGATTTCCCGCCCGGCCTCCGCCGGAAGGTCCTGTGGAGCTCCATCAATAGCCCCGCTATCTGGAGGCACTGGGAGAAGCGGGTGGTCCGGGACGCCGACCTCGTGATCACGGTGAGCCGCGAGGCCGGCCTGGAACTCCCCTCATCGCCGCGCGACCTCGAGATTGTGTCGAACTACGTAGACCTCGACACGCTACCCGCGGCGTCGCCCCTGCCGCCGGCGACGCGGCCACTAAGGCTTTGCTTCTCGGGCGTCTTCAATGCCATGTTCGCGCTGGCCGACACTGTCCGGGCCATTTCTCTGCTTCCCCAGGGCTCGACCGAATTGACTCTGGTGGGTGACGGCGACGACAAGGCCTCGCTGGTGAGCCTGGTCCACGAGTTGAGGCTCGAGCCTTTTGTCCACTTCCACGGCTGGCGCCCCCGCGACGAGGCGCTCGCGACCATCCAGAGATCGCACCTCTGCTTGCTGCCGCTCCGCGACAACGCTCTCACCCGCACTACGGTTGGCAACAAATTGTTCGAGTACATGGGGCTTGGCCGGCCCGTGCTCTGCTCAGCGGTTGGAGTGATGGCGCGTCTGGTGGGTGAAACGGGTGCGGGCATCATCGTGGAGCCCTGGACCAGCGAGACCGTGGCCGCCGCCATCGCCGATCTGTCGGAGCGGCCTGAGCGACTAGCCGTGATGGGCGGGGAAGGCGCGCGGGCGGTGCGGACCGTCTACAACTGGGGTCGCGAACGGGAATCACTATTGAGTGCGTACCGCCGACTGGAGAGAGCCCGCTCTGGAGCTGGAGTGTGACCGAACCCAGCTCCACTTGGCTCAGGGTTCCGCCTCCGGACAAAATGGGCCGTCCCGGCCCCCTACTCCTGCGCTTCGCCGCGTGGCTACGCGCCTCCGCCCGCCAGGCTGCCCGACCGATCGCTACTGACGATGCCTACCTCGACTGGGAAGCCTCTTCGGCCGGCACCGCCTGGGACTACTACCAGCGCTTCCTGCCGCGGGAGGGACGTTTGCGCATCCTCGACGTGGGCGCGGGGCCCAGCGGCCGCACCGCGCACTACGCACGGAGTCGCGACGCACTCTTCATGTGCCTGGACCTTGACCACGAGCTCCAGAGAGTCGCCTCGCGTAACCTCGCCGACGAGCTGCGGGACCGGGTGGTCCCGGTGGTCGGTGAAGCCGGCTGCCTGCCGTTCCCGGCCGGAAGCCTCGACGCCTGTCTTTGCGAGAATGCCCTGGAGCATTTCACGGCTTCGGATCAAGCCATTCGTGACATGGCCCGGGTCCTCAGACCCGGCGGCCTGTTGCTGGCCCTTCTTCCGCCATGGCGAGGACCTTTCGCAGGGCACTTGTCACGCCTCACTTGGCTCCCTTGGATCCACCTCCTCCCGCCCTGGGTATTCCTCCGACTGCTCTGCGCTCTGCAGCCTGGTCCGGAGGCGGTCGAGCGCGCGCGCCGGGCTCATGTCACGGCAACCTACCTTGCCACGCATCTCAACGGCTGGCCGCTCAAGCGCGTCCTCCAAGCATTCGAGGCTTCCCGCAATCTCGCTTTGGTGGATGCCTATGTCCTCGGCGAGGGACGGGTGGGGCGCGTGTTGCGCTTCATTCCCTGGCTCGGCGAGTTTTTTACGGGAGCCATCTATCTCGTGTTCCGCCGCCTTGAGGCCGAGCGGACCATGAGACTGAGCTTTGGCCGGCTCCTCTGGACGACATTGCGCGGCCGCTCGCACCGGCGTTTGGAAGACTGACCTTGGAAACGCTTGCCTCTACGACGCGGCCGGGTGGAGCGGAGGCCCTGCGCGCCGGGACTTCACGCCTTCCCGTGTCGGTAGCCATCCCAGCTCGAGACGAGACGGAGACGATTGTGGCCTTGCTCGACAGCCTTCTCAATCAGACCCATGCCCCGGAAGAAATCATCGTTGCCGACGGCGGTTCTAAGGACGGCACTGCCGAAAAAGCCAGGGGCTACGCGGCGCGCGGTGTGATAACTCTGGAAATCGGACCTGCCTTCCCCGGCCGCGGACGCAATGCCGCGATCCGGGCCGCTCGGCACGAGTGGATTGCGCTTGTCGATGCGGGGTGCGTACCAGACGTGGGTTGGATCGAGGCGCTTCTCGAACCTCTTACCACCGATCCGACCCTCGAGGTTGTTTGCGGGGAGCACGTTCCCATACTCGACGACGAGTGGGACTGCGCCCAGGCTCTCACCCTCGTAGCTCCGCGTCAGCACAGTACATCTCTGCGCCCACCCAGCATCGTTTCCACACTGCTCCGCCGTTCGGTCTGGGAGCGGGTCGGTGGGTTCCGGGAGGACCTGCGGGCGGCGGAAGATCTCGTGTTCTTCACAGCCGTCGCCGCGGCGGGTGCGCGTGTGGCCCGTGCGCCCAGAGCCATCGTGCGCTGGCGCTTGTCTCCGGGCCCAATTGCCGCCTTCCGTCGCCTATCTCTTTACTCGCGCCACCACCTCCGAGCGGGGCTCTTCCGAACCTGGCACCTGCGGGTTCTGTCCATGGATTTGGTCGCACTCCTCTTGCTCTGGGCGTTGCCGCTATCAGAAGGTGTGGCCGCGCTCCTCGCCGCCCTCGCCGGACGCACGATCCTCACGGCTTGGAAGCGTCGTGAAAACGTGCCCGGCCCGCGGCCCCTTACCCCCCTCCGGCTCGTCAGGGTCGCAGTGCTCATCGTGCTGGCGGACATCGCGGCGTGGTTCGGGGTCTTTCATGCCGCCTTCGGCTGGCGAAGGGCGCCGTGAGCCTCGACAGCCTCTACATCGCATACTGGAGCCTGCGAGATCCCCTTTGCCAGAGCCAGGTGTTGCCTATCCTCCGCGGGCTCGCCGCCGATGGCTACCGGATGGGGCTCATGACCTTCGAGAACCCGCGTTGGGCGATGCCGCCGGAAGAGCAGCAAGCAGTGAGCGCCGAGCTCCGCGGTCAGAGAATCGAATGGCTCCCGCGACAATACCATTCGCAGCCTCCGACCTTCTCCACAATCCGTGACATTCTCGGGGGCGCCATCCGGGCGCGGAAAGAGCGGCCGCGACTCGTCCATGGCCGAGGTTCCGTAGCTGCCGCGGTCGCCTATATGGCCACCCGCGGATCGGGCGCTCTTTTTTTCAACGATGCCGACGGGCCACTCTCGAAGGAGTATGTGGAAGCCGGAATCTGGAAGGCGGGCTCTCCCGTCGCGAAAATGGTGGCCCGCGCGGAGGATCTCTTTCTCGACGCGGCCGATGCGAACGCGGTCCTGACATCCGTGCGTGCGACAGAAGTCGCGCGTCGGTCCCGGGCCGAACCAACCGTCCTGCCCTGCGCCGTGGAGAGCGAGTTGTTCCGCCCGCGCCCAGTTGAAGCAGAGAAGATTCGACGGGAACTCTCGTTGGCGGGCACGGTCTTCATATACGCGGGAAAGGTCGGAGGTTGGTATCTCGTCGAACCTATGATGGATTTTGTGGCCGCTTACCAAGGCCTGGGGGAGGCGACCACTCTGCTCGTCCTGACGACCGGGCCGGGGGAGCCCTTCCAGCGCACCGCCGCCACCCGCAACGTCGTTTGTCGAGTGCGTAGTGCCACCCGAGAAGAAGTGCCGGCATATCTGTCTGCAGCCAATGTCGGTCTGAGCTTTCGGTTGGCGACGCCCTCGCAGCGCGCTGCGTCCCCCGTGAAAAACGGAGAGTATCTCGCTTGCGGACTGCCCGTGGTCTCGACCGCAGGAGTCGGTGATTACAGCAATTTGATTGCCGCCCAGGGTGTGGGTGTCGTGGTCGAGTCTCTATCGCCGGAAGAGCTTCGCCGGTACGCATCCAACCTTCGTGACCTTCTCTTCGGGGACCCAACCTTGGCCCGCCGTTGTCGAGAGGCCGCCCTCGCGCACGCCGGGTTGAAGGAGGTCGTCCTCCCGCGATACCGGGCGCTCTACAGTCGCCTGCTGGGGTCAGGAGCGCGAGTCTGATGAAGCCTCAGCCGTTTCGCGTTCGTTGTTCTTGAGAGCTCGCCCGGGCCTCGGCCCGCGATGCCGGCCGTATTGAAAAGCGCGTCGGCCACCAGAGGGCAGCCGGGCGAGGCGGGGGCGTGCCTCCCAGGCCCCAGATGTCGCGTTCGATGACTCGAAATGCGAGCGCGTGCTCCACGACGTGGGTGTCGACGAGGGAATCGTTCAACCAAAACGAAATCGTGTAGTGGCCCGGTACCAGGGGCACCCGGCCAAGTTCGCAATGGATGGTACCCGCGGAGGCGGGAGCCGAGAGCGGCTCGGCGGTTGGCTGATAGCGGTTGTTCGCGTGCAGCACCTCGACGCCAGTCGAAGAGTTGATACCAAAGCCGAAGCGAGGATTCGCCACCGGAGTTGTTGCCTCGAATTCCACGACCAGGCCGAGGCTACCCCCCAGCGGGCAAAGGTCTGACGCGATGCCATCGATTTCCAGTCTGGCCTCGGTCATCCAGAAGCTCGTGCTGGGGGGTCGCTCGAATCCTATCCTGCCGCCAAGGCTGACTTCCCGATGTGCACCGAGGTAAGCCTCGACGCATCGTTCAACGTCGCCCTCGGCAACCAGCCGTCCTTCACTGAGGACGATTGCGCGGTCGCAGAGCGCCCTAACCGCCTGAAGGTTGTGACTCACGAAGAGAACCGTTCGGTCGCTCTTTCCCGCGACCTCCTTCATCTTGCCCAGGCAGCGTGCTTGGAATTCAGCATCCCCGACAGCCAAGACCTCGTCCACGATGAGGATCTCGGGGTCCATATAGGCAGCGACGGCGAAGCCTAGCCGTACAAACATCCCGGAGGAATAGTGCTTGACCGGGGTGTCGAGGAATCGCTCTACCCCCGAGAAGGCGATGATCTCCGGAAATCGTCGATCTATTTCCGCCCTCGTCATCCCGAGAATGCAGCCGTTCAAGTAAACGTTTTCCCTTCCCGTAAGCTCAGGATGAAACCCGGTACCCACTTCCAGAAGGCTCCCGACCCGGCCCCATACCCTCGCCTCGCCGGAGGTCGGTTCCATGATTCCGGAGAGAAGCTTGAGCAGCGTGCTCTTGCCGGCCCCATTCGGACCGATGACGCCCAGGACTTCTCCCCGGTGCACTTCAAAGGACACGTCGGACAGGGCGTAGAGGGTCTCTTGATTGCTAGAGCTCCTTTGCCGGAACAACTGGGCCACTGCCTCGCCAAGCGTCGTAGCCCTCTCGGCCCTGTGACTGATGACGTAAGACTTCGAGACTCCCGAAACCGCTACCGCTGGCCGCTCAGATGACATCTGCGAATCGTCGCTCTGCTCTCGCGAAAAACAGCCAGCCGGCGACGAAGAGGGTCGCGCTGACGAAGAACGCCAGGAACACTAATCCGTCGGCTTCGGTGCGACGCCCGAGGGTCGAATCACGCAACCCATCGACCATGACCGCTAGCGGATTCAAGCGATACATGACGCGTGCCCTCTCCGGGACCACCTCCATCGGATATGCGACGGGGCTCATGAAGAGCAGGATCTGAAGGGCGAACGGCAGAAGGTGTTGGACATCTCTATAGGTGACAGCAAGACTCGAGAGAAAGAAACCGAGCCCAAGGGAAAGGCCGAGTAGACCAACAAGCCACAGGGGTACGAACAACATCGTGAGCGTCGGCCGGAGTCCACTCACAAAGAGAAGGGGCACCAACGCCAGGAGCGAGACAACAAAATCCACGATTGGCGCTATTGCCGTGGACAGCGGAACCACGAGACGCGGGAAGGAGACTTTCGTTATCAGCTGAGGCTGATTGACTAGGCAGGTGGTTGCCCTGGTCAGGGTCACGCTGAAGATCGACCAACCCACGAGTCCGGTGAAAGCCACCAGAAAATACGGCGCACCTCCACCCTTGAGCCCGGCTAAACGTCCGAAAACAAGGGCTATAGCGGCCGCACCCAGCAGCGGCTGCAGGATCACCCAAGCCGTACCGAGAACGGTCTGCCGGTATCTGAGCTTCAGTTCGCGGAACCCTAACAGAAGAAGGAGGTCGCGATAACGCCAGATCTCTTGGAGGTTGATCATGCGCCAGCCTTCACGCCGGCGAATGACCATGGGCGTTTCCTGCCAAGCCATGGGACATTCTACAGCCATCGCGGATGGTTGACGGCGAACGCGAAGTGAGCGAAGGAGCTAGAGTCGGCGCGGTAGCCTAGGGGTTGCCTGTCACACCAGCCCGAATCTCATTGGAGATCGAAAAGGCGTTCTCACCGATGACAACGAAATCGCGGTTTCGACTCGAGTGCCAGCGGAGGAAGTTGCGACTCATTGCCTCCTTGGGAAACATCCAGTCGTGGAACTCTATGACGATAACTGGAAACAGATCGAAAGCGGGGTCCTCCTCCGAGAAGAGGTCCTTCTCCGCGCCTTCCACGTCGATCTTCAGTATGAACGGATTGCCGCGATGCTCTCGCAGCAATCCCGATACCGTCACAGCGGGCACGGTGTTGCCGGCCGTGGTGGGCTGGGCTAGTGATGTCCGGTAAGCCCACTCACCCAGCCCGGGATCACTGACCACAAGCGCTCCCGGCCTGGAAGCAACGCCGGCTTTGATGGGCAGGACGGCGGACAACGAGGACGCATTGCGCTCGAGAAGGACGAAATTCCCTTCCTCTGGCTCGATGGCCAATACCCGGCACCTTGGAAAATCCAGCGCGAACCAGGCCGACGTTGCGCCGATGTTCGCCCCACAGTCGATGATCAGGGGATCGGGGCAGGACTTGTAGAACGCCCGAATCTCAACGTCCCGCTGGAGGTGCCCGAGCCAATATTCCCTTCGCTGGAACACCTGCTCGATGACGCCCAGATCCGCCCGCGTGTGTCGATGGAAAAAGGGGACCTGCGAATTCAAGATCAGCTTTCCCCTTCCGCCACCGGTTATGGCCACCGAGCACTCACTCCCTTCCTTTGGTGCGACGTCTCCCCGGCGAACGGTCAGAAGGCGAAGTAGGGCGGGCGGCAGAATATCTCTGAGGAGGGCCTTAGCGGTCGCGAGCACTCAAGCTCCGCCGCCACGATGGGAGGGGGCAAAGAAACCTGAGGAAGCGCGTCGATGTGTCACGGGCGACTGGTTTCGAGAGGTGCCCATAGAGCAAATCGGTGCAGTCATTGGACCCGGGACGCGGCGAGGGCGTGCGCTTAGCAAGATGGGCTCTCGGTGGTTTGCCCATTCAAGAACTGCCGGCTCCTATGCCCTCCCCGGACCCCGTGCTCGCGTAACGGCGCTCGAGCTTGGCACAGGTTACCTAGAGTCACCATGAGGGTCAATCCATTGGTATCGCGGGTTGCCCTGAAGATCTCGCCGCCTAGGATCGGCTCTCGTGATCAATCCTGCCAAAGGGCGGTGCCCCACGAAGCATGACCTCGAGGTTCCGACTCCGGCCCGCCCTTGTTTTCAGTCGGCTCTACAGAGGTTGGTGGAAGAGACGGCGATTCGGCTTTCTTCCTCCTCAGGTCCATGCCAACATGCTCCGCGGTGGCTAGGAGCCTAGAACAACTACGCCGGCGAGGGCGTTTCGTAACATCCGGCCACCGCCCCGCGCATGGCCCTCCTCTCGCAGCCCGCGGCGCGGGCCTCGCGACGACCCTGAAGGGCGTGTCCCTCGCTCCCCTCGGCCAGGATCGGCTTCCTGTCGCATCGGCTGGGTACCGCGCGCTCATGGGAGGCCCGGTCGACCGGTACGAGTGGGCGCGGTACCGCTGCCCTAGAGAGCCTGCCCCTGGATCGACAAACGGGGCCAGTCCTTGAACGCGGCGGGCACGACCTGGAGTTCTGTTCCCTCGGCGGCACGGGCGGGGATAGCGCACATGCCGCAATTGGATGCGCTTCGGGCCGTGGCCGTATTCCTGGTTCTCGTGTGGCATTGGTGGCCGCACGGCGGCACCGTGAATGCGATCAACAACGGTCGGATAGGTGTTGTCTTTTTCTTCGTGCTCAGCGGTTTCCTGATCAGCCGGATACTCCTTGAGCAACGCATCGCCGCCAAGCAAACCGGGGTGTCACGTCTTCAAGTGCTGGGTGCTTTTTTCGTACGCCGGGCCCTTCGCATCCTTCCCATCTACTACGTGACTATCCTTTTGCTGACTCTGCTGCCATGGACACCAGAGTCGTGGTGGAAGAACCTCGGCTACTTTGCGACTTATACCGCCAACGTTCGGTTCTGGCAGCAGGGTTGGTCGTTCGGTGCTCACCTCTGGACGCTCTCCGTCGAGGAGCAGTACTACTTGGCCTGGCCCTTGGTACTCCTCTTTGTCAACCTCCGCCTGCTACCCGCTCTTCTCTGCTTGATCGTGGCGGCCGCTCCTCTCTGCCGCTTCCTCGGAGCGGGCCACGAGCTCGTCTACGTTCTCACTCCGTGCTGCCTAGACAGCTTCGGCCTGGGGGCCGCGCTTGCCTATATGTGGGTGTGCCGCCCCCTGAACGAGAGGCACTTCCACTACGCGGCCGCCGGTCTGACGGGCGTGTTGGCACTTCTCACGGCCTGCGGGCGGGCGGGTCCAAGGGTTGTTTGGGAACCGCTCCTCCTCTCTCTGGCCGGTGTTCTGTTGGTTGGCAAGACAGCGCGGGGCTTCACGGGGCCGGTTGGCCGACTTCTGCAGTTGAAACCGATCACTCACGCCGGAAAGATCAGCTACGGTATCTACCTATTTCATCCGTTCGTCGGCTACTACTACGAGAGGCTGCATGCGCATGCCGCGGCCTTTGACTGGAGGTTGCCATTCGGGAGGCGGCTTCTTGTGCCACACTTTGGCCCGGAAGTGATGTTTGTTCTCTACACGCTGCTCAGCTTTGCTCTGGCCGCGCTCTCATGGTCGACGTTCGAGAGGCCGATCAACGATCTTCGACGACGGTTTGGGTACCTTGGCAAGCACGAGCCCCTGCCTCATGCCTGAAGACTGCCTGGAGCCCTTCTTGGCAACCTGCTTAGACCGGGCCTGGCCGCGCCCCGATATCCGGGCACCGTCCGCTTATCTTGACGGAGAGTTGCCATCGGCGACCGCTTGAATCACGGGAGGGATTTCATTGAATTCGCTCGAGCGCTGGCTCTTGGCACAGCTGCACGAAAGGCAGTATTGGGAGCAGGAGGCGACGGGAATTGCCGGGGGCCAGATCGCAGACCCCACCTGGTACAAGGATCGCGCGCGAAGCTTCCTCCAGATCCTGGAGACGCTAACCGGAGGCGAGCCTGCCGCTGCCTTGGGTCACCGGGTCGTCGAAGTTGGCAGCGGCCCGGTTGGAATCGTGGCCTTCATTCAAGCCCCCGATCGACACGCAATCGATCCCCTGGGCGATTACTACGGGGCGCAACCGGAGTTCGCGACGTTCCGGGACCGGGCCGTGACTTACACGACTGCCCGAGGCGAGGACTTGCCTTTCGAGGACGGGTCGGTCGACACCCTCATCTCCGAGAACGCCCTTGACCACGTCGAGCTTCCACGCCGTGTCGTCGCAGAGTTTGCGCGGGTCCTGAGACCTGGAGGGCGACTTTTCCTTCGGGTTGAGGTTTATCTCCCGGTTGGCGCCGCCATCCACTGGACTCTGGCGCGTACCCGTCTTGACCCCCTGCACCCGCACACCTTCACGCCTAGAAGCGTAGTGAGAATGCTTGCGGGGATGGATTGGGCCCCGCTCTATCAGGAGCTGAGCGAGTACGCGGTCGCTCGGCGGAAGGGTTTGGCATCACCCTCACGGCGGGGACGCCTTCTTGCCCTCATGGGCATGAATGCGATCATTCAGACGTTGGTGGTGCAGAAGCGGTGAACGGTCCTCCCGGGATCGCGCGATCAACTCCCCCGCGGATCTCTCGCCCCCGGGAGATCGGACCTGGCCGGGGATGAGAAGCGCCTGGTCCTGGCTGTCGTGAGACCGGCCGTGGCCCTGAAAGCGCGGGGGGCTTGCCAAGCCCATTGATCGACTTTACGATGCGACCGTGCCCGGTACCCTCACCCTTCCAGGCCTCTGGGTGGCTTACGCGGCGGGGGCGACGCTGGGCCTCGCGTCCGCTGCTTTGGAATGGCTGCTGGGCGGGCGACTCATACCCCCGGAGGCCGCGGCGGCGTACGGGATCTTCGGCGGTTTCACCGCCAGCGGGCTGCGCTGGGCTTTGGGTTTTCGCTTCGGCCCCGGGCCCGCCCGCACAGGGGCCCTCTCCGCGGTCGGTGCCTTCGGCTCGCTCTATCTAGTCTATTTCGTGAATGTCAAGATCCTCCCCAGTGAGCCTTACTACTCTGTGCGCAGCATCTTGGCGGATCTTGTGGTTCTCGCCGCAATCGTGGCCGCGGCGGTCTTGGTGGCGCACTCTCGCCGGGCCCAGAAAGCGCGCGAGCGGTGGGGTCGCCCGATGGTGTTTTTGGGGTTCGCCCTGCTTCTGGGGTGTTCGTCGGTTCTAGTGGCCCGTTGGCCGCATGCGCAGCCCGCAGTGGTAAGGGGAGGCAATGGCCCGGACCTGCTGCTCGTTGTTCTCGATTCGGCGAGACGGGACCGGTTCGGTCTCTATGGGAGCGTTCGCCCTACCTCCCCCGCAATCGACAGCCTGGCTCCCCGCGCGCGCATTTTTGACGCGGCCTACGCGGCGTCCTCTTGGACCGTGCCTTCCGTCTCCGAGATCCTCGGTCTCGGCTTGGTGGAGCGAACCCAGGTCCGAACCTTGCCCGAACAGCTTGCCGGCCTGGGCTACGTGACCGCCTGCTTCACCGACAATCCCCACATGAGGCGAGAGAGCTCATTGATGCGCGGGTTCGACCGGGTGGAGCGGAGCGTAGGGGAGTGGCGGCGGGTTCTTCAGGGCACAATCGTCAGTGAATTCATCGAAAGGCTGGACCCCGGGGATGACCAACGGCTGGCCGATCGGGCACTGGCGTGGGCCCGTCAACAGAAGGGTCCGTTTTTTCTTTACGTGCAATTGATGGATTCGCACACCCCCTATCGCCGACCTCCCATTGACGGCAAGCGGCGCAATGGCCGCCGCATCGAGTTCCCGCGCGCCGGCATGGAGATGACCGAGGAAGAGACGGAGGACGTGGTGGCCCGCTACGAGGCCGGCATCCACAGCGCAGATGCAGCGGCGGGACGCCTGGTCACGGCCCTCACGTCCCGGGGACGATCTGCACTCGCTGCGGTGACATCCGACCACGGGGAGAGCCTCGGGGAGTCAGGTCGGTGGTTTCACGGCGGAACCCTAGCTCCGGAGCTCTTGGCCATTCCTTTGCTGCTGGTAGGCGAAGGCGTGTCTCCAGGGCGAATCGCCACTCCCGAGGGGCATGAAGCTATCCGTCCGACCTTCTTGGCCGCGGCGGGCGCTCCTTGCCCGGACTGCTCCGGCCCCGACCTTCGGGTGGCGGTCGGAGACGGCATCATCGAGGGTGCGCTGCCCCCCCACCTCGTCTACCGCCTCACGAAGCGGTTCAAGCTGGTGATCGACAACCGGGAAGGGGTCAGGTCGCTCTTCGATCTGCGAGGCGATCCCCAAGAATCGAAGGACATCGCCCGCCAGCGTCCGCAAATCACAGAGAGCCTGGCCGTGGGCCTCGCTTTGAATGGCGGGGAGCGCGAGCGCGCTCCGATCCCAGCCGAACTCCGAGAGAGGCTAAACTCCCTCGGGTACGCACAGTAGCCGGCTGAGGAGATGTTGGGAGGGTGAGCATTCCTCAAGCCATCTTGGCCTCTTGGCTGGGCCTGACCCTGCTCGCTCCCTCCCTCACCTGGTCGCAAGAGCCGCCAAATCCCGAGACCCCCCCCGCGGAGCGACCTGGCCTTTTCCACTTTGGCCCCCTCTACGTCACACCCTATTTCCACATCGGCAATGTCGGCCTGGACACCAACGTCTTCTACTCGGCGACGGGCCGACAGACCGATGTAACGGCCACCGGGGGACCGGGGCTGGAGCTCTTGCTTCCCCTGGGAGCCGAGGCTCGCTTCCGCGTCAACGGAACGTTCGATTACCTCTACTTTGTGCGGACGGCGTCGCAGCGCCGTTGGAACGATAGCGGCGACGCGCGGCTGGAGTTCAAGACCGGACGGTCGGAGGGAAGCGTCGTGGAGTCGTACGCCCGGACCTTCACGCGTCCCAACCTCGAGGTCGATCAGCGGGTTCTGCAGACCACGGAGATGACGCAGTTGGATCTGAAGCGCCGGCTCTTCGGGAGGATCTCCCTCACCATCGGGGGCCTGCGGTCGAAGGCCGACGTAGACGCGGGCCAGTTGTTCCTGGGCACGAACCTTCGCGCCACCCTCAGCCGCGACGAGTACCGAGCGGCGGCCGGCCTAGGCTACGGGCTCACCGTCAAGACGTCCTTCGTGATCGAGGCCGACCAGCAGTGGGACCGTTTTCCGTTCGACACCGCGCGAGATGCGGACTCCAATCGGTTCGCGGCCGGCTTCCGGACCGACGAGACCGCTCTCATCTCCGGGAGGCTCCTGGGGGGGGTGCGCCTGCTCCGCCCGAAGGCACTTCCCGGCACTGAGAAACAGACGCCTTACGCCGATGTTGACGCCACCTTGAACGTTTCGAAGCGAACCAAGATCAGCGGCAGCTACAGCCGCGACCTGGTCTTCTCCGCCTTCGCGCCGGAAGGGCCCACTCCCACGGTGACGATGGAGGTGATCGGAGCCCGGATCGAGAAGTTCCTCGGAGACCGCGTGGATTTGAAGCTCTATGCCCGGGAGACACACTTGGTCACCGACGGAGCCATCATCGTGGTGATCCCGGGGCAGGCACCTGTAGTGGCCGTGCGCGATGACCGGGCCCGGGAGGCCGGGGTGGATCTCGGATACTTCTTCCGGCCGCAGTTACGCATGGGGGTGGCCGCCAGCTACATCGATCGGCACTCCACAATCTCGTACTTCGGCATCTCGGGGCTGCTCGTGGGTGGCACCGTCCAGTACAACCCGGGGCGACGGCTGCCCTGGTGAGTTTGACGGCCGCAGCGGCGCTGGGCAAAATGAGTTGATGCGTCATTTGTTCGGGCTTGCCCTCGCCGTCGTGTGCACCTGGGCCGTGTTCGCCGACGAGTACGAGATCGGCGCCGGGGATGTGCTTCAAGTGACGGTGCTGGGCCAGGCCGAGATGACCGGCAACTTCGCCGTGGACACAGAGGGATTGCTGACCTTCCCCGTCCTGGGCAAGGTGAAGGCGTCCCAGATGTCGACCCGGGAATTGGAGCGAAAGCTTACGACGCTCCTCGCCGACGGGTACATCAGGCGCCCGCAGGTCACGGTCACGGTGCACGAATACCGCAGCCAGAAGGTGTTCGTCACGGGAGAGGTTCAGCGGCCGGGGCCATACGCTCTCAAGGCCGACCGGTCTCTGCTGGCTCTCCTCGGGGACATCGGCCCCTTGACCCCCAACGCCGGCCACGAAGTCGTCGTGATGCGTCCTCCGCCCGGTGCCGCGGGGCCCGTCATCCCGCTCCCCCCCGCTCCGCCGGGAGGTGAGAGCTCGGGCTCTCCGGATGCCCTCACCCCTCCCGTCGCGGGTTCAGCCCTGGAGGTTCCGGGTGCTGACGTCTTCCACATCAGCCTGCAGGAGCTTCAATCAGGAAACCCGGAACGCAACATTCTGCTCCAGGCGGGCGACAACGTGTACATACCGCGGGCGGCGCAGGTCTACATCACGGGCAGCGTCGTCCACCCCGGACCCTATCGATTCCAAGAGGGAACGACGCTTCTCCAGGCCCTGACCGTGGCGGGGGGCGTTACGGAGCGGGGTTCGGCGAAGCGGGTCAAAGTCATCCGCACCGTGGCGGGTAAGAAGCAGGAGGTCAAGCTGCAGTTGAGCGACCTCGTGCAGCCCGAAGACACGATCGTGGTGCCCGAGCGCTTCTTCTAGCCGTCGAAGCCCTACGGCGGCAAGCATTTGAGGTATACTAGAGAGAGTTATCCCTCTGCTTAGCGAGGTGCCATGAACGAACAGGTGGTCCTCCAGGACGCTCGCCGCTACCTGGCGATGATCCACAAGCGTCGAGGGATCTTGATCACCTGCCTGGCCCTAAGCTTGGTCGTCGCCGTCCTCTATAACTACACCACGCGCCCCGTTTACCAAGCTACGGCCCAAGTTCTCATCGACCGCGACACGCCCAACGTCCTCCCCAACAAGGAATTGGTCGACGTCGTGCAAGCGGGCGCGGACTACTACCAGACGCAGTACCAACTCCTGCGCGGCCGCATGCTGGCCCAGAAAGTAGTGGAACGACTGGGCATGCAGAAGGGTGCCGAGTTCCAAACCGGTCCCTTGATGACGCCCTGGGAGCGCTTCCAACGACGCTTCCTGGGAAAACTGCCCGCCGCGACCCTGGACAGCGACGGCATGCTGCTCTCGCCCGCGGTAGCGGCCTTCCGGTCCCGGGTCACGGTCGAGCCGGTCCCGGGCAGTCGCTTGGTCAACCTGCGCTTCACCGCGTACGACCCGGACCTCGCCGCCCAGGCCGTCAACGCCCTGGCCCAGCTCTATATCGAGCAATCCCTGGAGTTTCGGTTCACCACCTCTACCGAAGCCACGGGCTGGCTCGGAGACCGCCTCAAGGAACAGCAACTGAAGGCGGATCTCGCGGAGAAGGCCCTCCAGCAGTACCGCGAGAAAGAGGGCCTCGTCAATCTCGAGGAGAAGCAGAGCCTCGTCGAACAGAAACTATCCGCCTTGAACGCGGCCATGTTGAACGCCCGCACGGAACGCATCACCAAAGAGACCGTCTACAACCAAATGAGGAACCTGGGGTCCTCCCTCGAGACTTTTCCCCTGGTGCTGGGCAGCCCCGTGGTCCAGAACCTGAAGACGCAGCTCGCCGACCTGCAGAAGGACCAGGCCCGTCTCTCGGAGACGCTCGGGGACAAGCACCCGGACATGATCAAAGTGCGGAACCAGATCCGGGCTACCGAGGAGAAGCTCCGCAACGAGATGCACAACGTCGTGCGGGCCGCGGAGACGGACTACCGGACGGCTGGCCAGCAGGAGGCCAACCTCCAGGCCAGCCTCGAAGTCGTGAAGCGCGAGGCTCTCGAGGTCAACCGAAAGGCGATCGAGTTCGGGGTCTTGAAGCGCGAGGTGGAGAGCAACCAGCAGCTCTACAAGGAGCTGCTCAACCGGAATAAGCAGACGGGCCTCGAGACCGAGCTCAAGACCACCAACATCCGGGTGGTGGAGAAGGCGGAGGTACCGCGGGCGCCCATCTCCCCCCAGCGGATGCGGAATTATGAGCTCGCGGTCCTCATCGGCCTCGCCCTCGGCATCGGCCTCACCGTCCTTTTCGAGCACCTCGACAACACGCTCAAGACGCCGGAGGACGTGAAGGAGCACCTGGGCCTGCCTTTCTTGGGAATGGTGCCAGACGTGGGAGCCCGGCCGACGGCCGCGGGCACCCCCCGGGCCTCGCCCCTCATCTTGAAGAACCCCCAGTCCGCGGTGGCGGAGTCCTACCGCGTCCTCCGCACGAACCTGATCTTCTCTTCCGCGGAAACCACGGGCCGGGCGCTCGTCGTGAGCAGCGCCAACCCCGGCGAGGGGAAGACAACGACGGTCGCGAACCTGGCTTCGTCCCTCGCCCTCAACGGAGCCAGGGTATTGGCCGTCGACGCCGACCTCCGGCGACCCACCATGCACCAGCATTTCGGAATCGCCAAGACGCCGGGCCTCACCGATCTGATCGTGGGGAAGTGCCAAGCCTCCCAGGCCATCCAGGCCACACGCTTCAAGGGCTTGCAGGTCTTGCCCTGCGGCTACGTGCCTCCGAACCCGGCGGAGCTTCTGGGCTCGCCTGCGATGAAGCACGTCGTGGAAGCCCTGAAGAGCCATTACGACTGGGTGCTCATTGACACCCCCCCCATCCTGGCCATGGCCGACACCCCTGTTCTCTGCCCCCTGGTGGAAGGCGTCATCCTCGTGGTGGGGGCGGAGGTGAGTGGCCGGCCCACCCTTCAGCGGGCCGTAGACCAAATCCTCAACGTCGGAGGGAAGATCACCGGGGTCGTCCTCAACAAGGTCAACCTCGAGCGTAACTCCTACTACTACGGGCAGTACTACGGAGAGTACTACCGGGCCTACTACGCGGAGGGCTCCTCCCGGCAGATGCGGGCGGCGGGCGACGAGCCCCGGCCCGGACCCCGACCCGTCCGGCGGTCGTGAGTCCATAGCCCTCAAGCACCGCTTGAAATGGGAACCCGAAAAGTGCTATGGTATAAGGGTCTCTCTCTGAGGACCGACATGCGCAAAGCCGCCGCCGTAGTTCTCGCGGGCCTCCTGAGCGCACCCCCGGTGAGCCTCGGATCGGCCCCTGTGCTGGGGACGATCCAGGGGGTGGTGACCCTGGATGGGCGACCCCTGAGCGGGGTGGCGGTGGCCTTCATCGACCTCCAATCCGGCAACGTAGTGCGGGCCACGACGGGCTCCAATGGGGCCTTCGAGACCAGCGCCGCGGCCGGGCAGTACGCGGTGACGACGGAGAGCCAGGCGGGCCTGGTCGTGGGCCGGGCGCCGGTGCGGGTCGCGGTCGTGCCGGGGCGCGTAGCTTCCGCCGAGATCGAGCTCTTCGCCCAGACGACGGCGATGCTGCAGGAGCCCCCCCAGAAGCCCACGGCGACCACGACGACGCCGAACATCCCGGCGGCGCAGCAGCAGCCTCCGACCACGACCGCCCCCACCACCGGCGCCGGTGCCGCAATCAACTTCGAGCCCGTGACCTGCTTCGTGGCGGGGGAGTTCCCCCTCCTCGACGCTGGGATCGAGCCCCTGTCGAGCGTCGCGCGGGCCCGGACCTACTTCAAGGCGGCCCAGGGAGCGAACTTCTACTACGTGGAGATGACCCAGGAGGCAGGACGCTTCTTCGGCAAGCTCCCCCGGCCCAAGATAGAGGCGAGCCCGCTCACCTACTACCTCCAGGCCACGACCACCGAGTTCGAGGAGAGCCAGACCCCCGAGATCGAGGCGATAGTGGTCGAGAAGAAAGAGGACTGCGGCGACCGCAAGATCGCCGCCTTCGGGCCTCCAGGCGAGGTCACCGTCTTCTCGGCCGCCACCGGGGCCTCCATCGCACCCCTCGGCTTCGCGGCGGGCGGGGCGGCCATCGCCCTCGGCACCGTCCTGCTCATCCTCGGCGGGGCCGCGGCGGCGGGGATCACGACCGCGGTCGTGACCAACCCCCAGTCCACGCCCCCCCCGGCAACTCCCAGCCCCACCGCGATCCCGGTGGCCATCCCTACCCCGATAGCCACGCCGACGCCGATCACTACGTTCCGTTAGGAGGAGAGGGCCAACCGCTCTGGCCCGCCGAGCGGACGCTCAGCGCCAGGTGATTTGGTTCTTCAGGCTGTCGCCCTTGTTGGCGGTGACGAGGACCTCGGTCGACCAGGAGGTCGTGCCGTCCTTCCAGGATGCGGAGACCTCCCCGAGCAGGGCCCGCTGCTGCGGTTCCACATCCCGCACCTTGGAGGCGAACGGCGCTCCTGACCCCGTGCCGTTCACGGCGGTGGTGACGCTGATGGCCCCAACCCGGATCGCCTTCTTCCCATCGTTCACGAGGTAGAACTTCAGGCTGTAGTTGTCGTTGGGGCGAATGCCCGAGGCCGGGTTCATCTCGAACTCGATCCGGCCCAGGAAGTCGGGGGCCTTCTGGACGGCCGCCCCGTCGAAGCCGGCCAGCCCGTCCTGGGCCTTCTCCGTCTTGACCACCGTCCGGCCGGGGACGAACTTTTTCCGGGCGGCGTCGCGGAGGGCGATCGCATTCGTCCGATCGCCCGCGGCCTTGGCGTTGCCCGGGTCGAGCCTCAAGACGTCGTCCAGGGCGCCGATGGCGGCGTCGTACTGGCGGGAGGCGAGCGCGCTGTCCGCCTGCGCCTGGAGGCTGGCCACCTGGGCCGCGGTCTGCTGGGCGCGGAGCGCGTCCGCGGAGGGCCCTGTGGCAGTGGCGGCAGGACCGGGCGTCGGCCCCGCCTTCTTGGGGGAGGCCGAGGGGGTGGGAGGGGCGGGCGTCGCGAGGGTGGGCGGCGGCGTCGGCTTGACGATCGTGATCGCTTCTTCGACGGTGGGACGAGGGGTGGGCTCGACCGCCACCGTGGTGGGCGGGGGCGGAAGCGGAGGCAGGGTCGGATTCGGGATCTGTGAGGCCGGAGAGGGTGTTTGGACGACTCCGGGGGATTGGCCCGGCACCGGTAAGAAGCGCCGGGCCACGAAGAGCCCGCCGCCCACGACGGCGACGACGCCAAGGCCGAGAGCGGCGTAAAGGCCGGTCCGCGAGGAAGCCTTGCCGCGGGCGGGGACCGCGGGCGCGGCCGGAGACCCCGCCGGGTGAGGCCGCGGGCGCGGGCTCGGGGGAGCCTCCTTCTTGAGGGCGATGGGCTTTGCCGTCGGACTCACTCGGGGTGTCGGGGTGCTGGAGGCCGGTGGCGCGCTCGGACGGGGGGCATGGGGGGCGCTCGGCGGGCGCGGAGCCCGTGCTGGGGCCTCAACTTCCACATGGGGCGGGGGGGCGGGTCGTGGGATCGCGGGGAGGGTGGCCTCGCCCAGTGCCTCGTGCGCGGGGTTGAGGGCCATCGTTGGCTCCAGAGGCGCCCCGTTCAACTCGACGGTCGGCTCCACCTCGGGCGTGACTTCCGTGGCCTCCATGAGGAGGGTGGGCTCGTTTTCCTCCGGGGCCGCCGCCGGCGGAGCCTCGACCAGGGTCTCCGCCGTCTCGTCCTCAAAGAACGTAGCCGGGTACGCGGCCGGCTCGGGGATCGAGTCCGGCTCGAATCGCGCTGGTTCCTCGGGGGAGGTAGCCCCGGCCGACTCCTCCGCTAGAAATTCGGGCTCCGTCGGCGACGCGGCGGGCTCCGCGCTTTCGGCGTGTGACGAAGCCTCTACCTCTGGCCCGACCTCGAGGAACGGCGACTCCCCATGCGTCTCCGGGGCGACCAGAGCCTCGGGGGCGGCCAGCGCCTCCGGCCCCAGGGCCAGGGTCTCGCTCTCGGCCGAGTGCTCCGGGGGGGGCAGGGGGATTGGGGGGGGGGCCGGCGGCTGCGCGGGCGCACGGGGCAGGATGCATTGGAGCATCACCACGTCGGCCTCGCCGGGGGTGCCCAGCCAGACGATGTCGCCGTTGCGCAGGGGTACGGGCTCGCTGACGCGGCTGTCGTTCACGTGGACCCCGCGCACGCTGCCCACATCGTGGATGGTAACGCCCGTCGCATCGATGACCAGGCGGGCGTGGAGGGGGCTCACACCGGGGAGAACCAGCCGGAAGTCCGATGACGGATCGGAGCCCACCGAAATGCTCTGGGCTCCCTCGTCGAGGACGAACCGCGTGCCGGCCAGCGGACCACCAAGGACGGTGAGGGACGGTCGCTTATGGTCCGCCATCTCGTTATCCCCGCTCCCTCACGGGAGACGATTCTCTGTTCGAAAGGTCTCTAGATTCTAGGGTTGCCGCCGATGAGGGTCAAGCGAGGCCGCTGCCGGTGGGATCCGGCGTTCCTCTTCGCCCGTTAGAATCCGAGGTCACTCGGCCTTTAGCGGTCATGAACTTGGCGAGGTCCGTGCCGTTTGACGCAGCGCCAGAGCCGACAGGGCAACGTAAGTGAGGGCGTTGGCGGGGATCTGCCAATTGAAGTCCACGAGGGCGTGAAACCCGAGGGCGATGAGCGCACCCAGGATCCCGGCGTCGAGCGGCGTGTGGGAGGCCGCGCGCGCGGCGGCCCGAAAGAGGGTGACGAGGAGGCTGGCCACGAGCGCGCTCCCCACCAGGCCAAGGTCGAGAAGGACCTGGAGGTAGTCATTGTGGGCCTCGCCGATGAAGAGCATCCGCCAGATTGTCTGGTAGCGGAGATAAGCGGTTCCGAAGGCGTTGAAGCCCACTCCAAAAAAGGGGAAGCGCGGGATCATCTGCGCCATGTCCCTCCAGAGGATGAGCCGGCTCGCCTCGAGACCGCGCTTCTCGAAGCCCTCGACCACTCCAGAGAGTCCGATCCAGGCCAGGCCCAGGATCGCGATGGCGGCAATCACGACCACGGCCTGGCGGCGGTGCCGGAACGCGAGGGGCAGGGCGACGATGGAGACGGCAAAGGCCACGACCCCGCCCCGCGACTGCGAGGCCAGGAGGCCCACCACCACGAACATCGCGACCGTGGCCTGGCGAATGGCAGCGTTCCCCTCCGGGCCGCCCAGGGCCAGCCAACCCACCCGCCTCCGCCGCCACGCCCTCCCCAGCCTCTGGAAGGCCTCGACCGTGAAGGCAAGGGCGAGGGGTATCGCCATCACCAGGTAGCCCGCGAAGTGGTTCCGGTTGACGTAGGGGCCGAAGACCGCGTAGTCGTGGGTGGGTTTCCAGAGGCCGTAGATCGTGGTGGTGCCCGCGGCGGCCTGGAGGAGGGCCACCAGGGTCAGCAGAACTCCGGTGGCCACCACCACCCCCGCCAGGCGGCGGCGCCAGCGCTCCTCTCCGAACTCCCGGAAGACGGCGCCGAAGAACAGGCTGAAGGCCACCAGGAAGGCGAGCCCCCGCCAGGTGTCGGGCGGGCTCACCGACACCGGCCGCCAGGCAGTCAGGGGTGGCATAAGGAGAGTGTCGCTGTAGAAGGAGAAAGAGCCCGGGCTCACGAGCCGCAGGAGGAGGGGAGGAAGAGGAACGAGCTGGACCAGGACCAGGAGATGAAGGGCCAGGAGCAGGCGCCGGGCGGGCACGGGGGGTACATCGGCGCCGAGCGAGCGGGCCCAGTGCCCGCGGGCCCAGGAGAAGAGGCCGCCCGCGCCGGCCAGACCGAGGAGGGGGATGAACGCCGGCTCGTGTACGGAGCCGAAGGCGAGAGGCGCGGCCGTCAGGAGGGCGAGGAGGAGGACGCGCAGACCATCACCCGCCCGGTCGGGGATGAGCCCGCTCATGGGGGCAGGCGCTCGATCCTCAAGACGCTCCCGCGGGCGTCGTAGACGATGCGTCGGTCCGGACGGCCGGCGCCGCTTGTGTCCAGCTCCTCGCTCCGGAGACGGCCGCCCTCCCAGGTCTGCCAGCGGTCGATCCGCCCGTCACGGTCGGAGTCGATCTCCACCCGCACCACCTGGCCGTCGCGCAGGATCTCGACGCGGTCCACCTTGCCGTCGCCGTCCTCGTCGTACTCGATACGCGACGGCCGGCCCTGGGGCCCGGGGAAGGTCCAAATATCGGGTCTCTGACGCCCGCGCCGCGACCGGCCCACTTTCTCGAGGACGCCCTTGGCGTCGTAGTACTCCCAGCGGTCGATCCAGCCGTCAAAGTCCTCGTCCACCTCCACCAGCCCGACTTGGCCGGAGGCGTCGTAGTGCACGATGTAGTCTCCGCGACCATCCCCGTTGCTGTCGTACTCGATGCGGTCCAAGCGTCCCATGGTGTCGTAGAAGGCCTTGTAGCGGCCGCGGTCGAGGAGGTAGAACTCGCGGTTGCCCTGTTTGACCATGGGCAGGGGGGCGGGCGGCATGCCCCCCAGGCCGCCGCAGGCCCGATCGGTGCAGGCGCCGGCGAGGAGCCCGAGGGCCAGGAGGGGCACGCGCGGGGCGGCCTTCATGCGAGGGATGAGCGTAGCACGAAGTCGCCTGCGCCCTCGGCTCGGGCGCGGCGGGGGCCTACAGCGGGTACCCGCCCACCCTATCGATGGCGGCCTCCGCTACCCGCCGCCGGAGCGCCACCGTGTTCACGGGGTCACGGCGGGTGAAGCGCTTGAGCGCGGCCAGGTAGGTGCGCAATGTGTCGCCCTCCCCCACCGCGGCCAGGATTCTCCGTGCCCCCGCCTCGATCTTGTCCAGGGCGTCCTGGGCGAAGCAGCGGACGGCGGCCTCCCAGAGGCGCGTCTTCTCCTCGCCCTTTGCTTTGCCCCGCTTCTGCGCGCGGATGACCGCGCTCTCCAGGGCGTAGGTCTCCATGGCCAGGTCCGCGAAATGGCCCAGGATCTCCTGCTCGTCGGTTAACGCCTGCTCGTACTTCTGCACGGCCAAGCCCAGGCACATGAGGGACGTCTTCTTCGCCCCCTGCATCATCCTCGCCTCCGCGGCCAGGAAGCCGTCGTCGGCGACGGGCGTGGCGGGACCGCCGGTGAGCTCCTCCATGAGGGCCATGGCCTTGGGAAATAGCGGCAGGTCACCTTTCATGGCCTTGCGGATGAGGCGGCCGGGCACGAGGAGGCGATTGATCTCGTTGGTCCCTTCGAAGATGCGGTTCACCCGCGCATCGCGCCAGAAGCGCTCGGCCGGGTAGTCCTCCACGTAGCCCGCTCCCCCGTAGATCTGAACCGTCTCGTCGACCACATAGTCCAGCATCTCCGAGGACCAGACCTTGACCATGGAGCACTCCACGTCGTACTCCTCGATGCGCTTCAGGGCCTCCGCGCTGTCGTTGATGCCCACAGCCTGGAGGTTGCGGTCGATCAGGCCCGCCGTGCGGTAGACCATGGACTCCGACACGTAGACCAGAATCGACATCTGCGCGATCTTCTCGCGCACGAGCCCGAAGTCGGTGATGGGGTGACCAAAAGCCTGGCGCGACTTGCCGTACTCCACCGCGTTGCGGAGGGCGAGCTTGGCCCCCCCCGTCACCCCCGCCCCCAGCTTGAAGCGGCCGATGTTGAGGATATTGAAGGCGATCTTGTGGCCCTTGCCGATCTCCCCCAGGAGGTTCTCCTTGGGGATGGTGGCGTCCTGAAGGATCAGGGGCCGGGTGCTCGAGCCCTTGATGCCGGTCTTCTTCTCCTCCGCCCCCAGGCTCACGCCCGGGCTCCCCTTCTCGATGATGAAGGCGGTGAAGTGCTCGCCGTTCACCTTGGCGAAGGTGATGTAGACATCGGCGAAACCGGCGTTGGTGAGCCACATCTTCTCGCCGTTCAGGACCCAGTGTTTCCCGTCCGGGGAGAGCACGGCCCGGGCCTTGGCGTTCATGGCGTCGCTGGCGGAGGAGGACTCGGAGAGCGAGTAGGAGCTGATCCACTCCCCGGAGGCGAGCTTGGGTAGGAACTTCTTTTTCTGCGCCTCGCTACCGAAATACACGATGGGGAGGGTCCCGATCCCGGTATGACCCATGAAGGAGACTGCGAAGCTGCCGTCCCGGGCCGACTTCTCCGAGACCAGGCAGCCCGAAACCTTGTCCAGGCCCAGACCGCCGTATTCCTCCGGGATCTCGATGCCGAGCAAGCCCAGCTCACCCGCCTTCTTCAGGAGCGCGCGGGTGGTCTCGTATTTCAAGGCCAGGATCTCGGGAAGGCGGGGGACCATCTCCTTCTCCATGAACTCGGCCGCGGTCTCCCCGATCATGCGCTGCTCCTCGGTAAAGTCCTCGGGCGTGAAGACCTCCTCCGGGGCCCGGTCCTCTATTAAGAAGCTGCCGCCCTTGGCGGCCACGACGGGGACTTTGGTATCGGTAGCCATTGTCTTCCTTCCTCCGTTCAGAGCCTCTCGAAGATCCCGGCCGCGCCCATGCCCCCTCCCACGCACATGGTCACGAGGCCGTAACCGGCTTTCCTCCGCTGCATCTCAGCCAGGATCTGGGCGGTGAGCTTGGCCCCCGTGCACCCCAGGGGATGACCCAGGGCCACCGCTCCCCCGTTGACGTTCACCCGCGCGGGATCGAGGCCCAGGGCCTCGATCACGGCCAAGGCCTGGCAGGCGAAGGCCTCGTTCAGCTCCACGAGCTCGATGTTCGCGAGCTTGAGCCCGGCCTGGCGGAGCGCCTTGGGGATAGCTTCCACGGGCCCGATGCCCATGATCTCCGGCGGCACCCCCGCGACCGCATAGGCCCGGAGGCGCGCGAGGGGCCGCAGTCCCAGCTCCTTCGCGCGGGACGCCGACATCACGACCGTGGCCGCCGCCCCGTCCGACATCTGGGAGGAGTTCCCTGCGGTGACGATGCCGTCGGCGGCGAAGGCGGGCTTGAGCTTGGCGAGGGCGAGAAGGTCGGTGTCCGGGCGGGGACCCTCGTCGGTGTCGAAGTCGACGCTTCGGGGCTTGTCGCCGTTGTCCCCCGCGAGGGTCACGGGCAGGGGCACGATCTCGTCCTTGAACTTGCCGGCCGCGATGGCGGCCAGGGCCTTCCGGTGGGAGGCGAGGGAGAAGACGTCGGAGCGTTCCCGATCGATCCCGTACTTCCGGGCCACGAGCTCCGCGGTCAGGCCCATGCCCAGGTAGCTGTCCGGGTAACGCTCGAGGAGGAGGGGGTTGGGGGCGATCTTGTGGCCGCCCATGGGGACGAGGCTCATGGACTCCGTCCCCCCAGCGACCACGACCTCGGCCTCGCCGCTCTCGATCTCCTGGGCGGCCAGCACGATGGCCTGGAGGCCGGAAGAGCAGAACCGGTTCACGGTCATGGCCCCCGCCGTATAGGGGATGCCCGCGAGCAGGCTGGCCTGGCGCGCCACGTTCATCCCCTGCTCGGCCTCGGGCATGGCGCAGCCCAGGATCACGTCCTCCACCATCGCCGGCTTCACCGCCGGTAGGCGCGCGAGGGCGCCCCGGATGGCGGCCGCGGCCAGGTCGTCGGGCCGGGTCTGGCGCAGGGTGCCCCGGCCCGCCTTGCCCACCGCCGTGCGCACGCTGCTCACGATCACCGCGTCTGGCATTGAATGACCTCTCATTCAGTTACGAAGCGGCTTACCTTCCTTCAGCATGTGCTGGATCCGCTCCCGGGTCTTGGCGGTGCCGAGGAGGGAGAGGAAAGCCTCGCGCTCGAGGTCCAAGAAGTGCTGCTCGCTCGCCACCCCCGGGGCGCGGTCCCCCCCGCAGAGGACGCTCGCCACGTGGGTGGCCACGAGCGCGTCGTGCTCGCTGATCTGACCCCCGCGCTGGGCGTTGTGGATCCCCATCTTGAAGGTGGCCAGGGCGGGCCTCCCCAGCACGGGGACCGCGGAGCGGGGGCGCCCCGGGCGATGACCGGAGCGGACGAGGCCCCGGGCCACCTCCTTGGCGTCCGCGATCAGGCGGTCGGGGTTCGGGGAGAGGGAGTCAGCGGGGGTGAGGAACATCCGCTGCGCCTCCGCCCCCGAGGTGGAGACGCGGGCGAAGGCGATCTGGTCGAAGGCGCGCTTGATGAAGGGGAAGGGGTCGGCCCCCTCCACCCCGAGGCAGCGGTCGTGGGCGCGCAGGGCAAGCTCCTTGGCCCCGCCCCCCGCGGGGATCACTCCCACCCCCACTTCGACCAGGCCCATGTAAGTCTCGGCCGAGGCGCGCACGCGGGTGGCGTGCAGGGCCACCTCGCAGCCTCCGCCCAGGGTGAGGCCGAAAGGCGCCGCCACCACCGGCACCTGCGCGTACTTGAGGGCCAGGCTCGTGGCCTGGAACTGGCGGATCATCTGGTCCAGCTCCTCCCACTCCTCCTCCTGCGCGGCCAAGAGGACGAGCATGAGGTTGGCGCCCACGCTGAACTGCTCGCCCTGGTTGCCTACCACCAGGCAATCGAAATGGGCCGTGGCCTCCTTCAGGGCGGCCTGCAGCATGAGGGTAGCGTCGGCCCCCAGCGCGTTCATCTTGGAGTGGAACTCCACGAGCGCGCAGCCGTCGCCAAGGTCGAGGAGGCTGGCCCCCGGGTTCTTCTTCCGGAGCCCCCCGCCCGCCCTCACCGCCCCAAGCTCGATCACCCCCGGCCGCGGGGGCAGCGGGCGGACGCCCTCGGGTCCGAAGACGCTTGGGCCAGCCTCCTTGCTCTCGTAGAAGCTCCGGCGCCCAGAGGCAAGGAAGCGCTCCAGGAGGGGCGGGATCTTACGCCCCTCCCCCCGGGTCCGCTCGACGACCGCCCCCACCCCCAGAGCGTCCAGGAGGCGGAAGGGACCGTGGCCCCAGCCGTAGCCCCACTCCAGGGCCCGGTCGATCGAGACCACATCGTCCGAGATCTCGGGCACGAGGGAGGCGGCGTAAAGGGAAATGGAGGAGAGCGCTCGCCACAAAAACGCCCCCGCCGCGTCGTTCCCGGCCAGGATCTGCCGCACGCGGGCAACGGGGTCTCCCTGGGCCAGGGCCGCTTCCAAGGAGGGGAAGCGGGCTTTCTTCCGCTCGCGGTACTCCAGCGTCTTCCAGTCCAGGGTTCGGATCTCGCCGCCCACTTTGCGGTAGAAGCCCCCCCCCGTCTTCTCCCCTAGCCACTTCCTCTCGACCATGGCCGACACGAAGCCGGGCACCTTGAAGGCCTCCCGCTCGGGGTCATGGGGGACGGCCGGGTAGATGTTTGCCGCCACCCTGGCGCAGACGTCCACCCCCGCGATGTCGGCGGTGCGGAAGGTGGCGCTCTTGGCCCGGCCGATGGCGGGGCCAGTGAGCGCGTCCACCTCCTCGAGGGTGAAGTCCAGGTCCATCATGGCCTGCAGAACCACGCCGAAGCCGTAGGCGCCGATGCGGTTGCCGATGAAGTTGGGCGTGTCCTTGCAGCGGACCACACCCTTGCCCAGGACCTCCTCGCCGAAGGCCTCCATCGCGGCCAGGACGGCGGGGTCCGTATCGGGGCCGGGGATGGTCTCCAGCAGCTTGAGGTAGCGGGGGGGGTTGAAGAAGTGGGTGCCGAGGAAGCGCTTCCGGAGGTCGGCGGGCAGGGCGGAGCCGAGGGCCCCGATGCCGAGCCCCGAGGTGTTGGTGGTGACGACCGAGCTCTTCGTGACCGCGGGGGCCACCCGCGCCAGGAGCTGGCGCTTGACGTCCAGGTCCTCGACCACCGCCTCCAGGACCCAGTCCGCGTCCCGGAGCTCCCCCCAATCGTCCTCGAAGTTCCCGGGGCGGATGGAGGACGCGTGCTCCGCGAGGTGGAGGGGGCTCGGCTTCAGCTTGCGGAGGCCGTCGATGCCCCTCCGGGCGAGCGCGCTCCGCTCCCCCGTGGCGGCCATGTCCAGAAGCACGACCTCCATGCCCTGGGCGACGAGGTGGGCCGCCAGCTGCGCCCCCATGGTCCCCGCCCCCAACACGACCGTCTTCTGGATATGGGTCCTCACGCTCGCTTCCCGCTAGGCGGTCGCCTGGTACATCCGGTCGATGGCGGCCTTGTACTTCTCCTCCACCACCCGGCGCTTGACCTTGAGGGTCGGGGTCAGCTCTCCCGCCTCCAGGCTGAACTCCCGGGTGAGGAGCGACACCTTCTTGATCTTCTCGAATTGGGCGAGGTCCTGGGACAGCTGCGCGATCAGCTCCTCGTAGTGGGCCGCCACCTGGGCGTTTCCCACCAGCTCCTCGCGGCTCTGGAAGGCGATCCCCTTCGCGCGCGCCCACCTCTCCAGCTGCTCGAAGTTGGGGACCACGAGGGCGGAGGGGAAGTTGCGGCAGTTGCCGATCATCACGATCTCCGCGAAGAAGGGGTTGGTCTTGATCCGGTTCTCGATCGGCTGGGGGGCGATTTTCTTCCCTCCCGAAGTGACCAGGATGTCCTTCTTGCGGTCGGTGATCACGAGGAAGCCGTCCCCGTCGATGATCCCGATGTCGCCGGTGTGAAACCAGCCCTCCTTGTCGATGGCCTCCGCGGTGGCCTCTACCTTCTTGTAGTAGCCCTTCATCACATGGGGGCCGCGGGTCAGGATCTCGCCGTCCTCCGCGATCTTCACCTCCACCCCCTCGATGGGGACTCCCACCGTGCCCGGCTTGAGCCGGTCCTCACGGTTCACGGAGATGACCGGGCTCGTCTCCGTGAGTCCGTAGCCTTCGAGGATGAGCATGCCCGCCGCCCCGAAGAACTCCGCGATTTCGCGGGCGAGGGGGGCTCCCCCGGATATGAAGACCCGGAGCCGACCCCCCGTTCGGGCCTTGATCTTGGAGAATACGAGTTTGTCGGCGAGGGCAAACTGGAGGCGGAGGAGGAGGCCGGGGGGGGTGCCCTGCACGGTGTGGCGGAAGACCCTCCGCCCCACCCCCATCGCCCAGCGGAAGATTCGCCGGCGCAGGGGCGGATCCGCGGCCACCTTCTCGTTGATCCGGGCGTACATCTTCTCGTAAAGGCGCGGCACGGAGCACATGACGGTGGGCCGTACCTCGAGCATGTTGTCGGGCACCTTCTCCACGCTCTCCGCGTAGGCGATGGTCGCCCCCGCGTAGAGCATGAAGTTGTGGCCGGCGGTGCGCTCGAAGCTGTGGCAAAGGGGGAGGAAGGAGAGCGCGGTGTCGTGGGGGCCGAAGCCGGTGAAGGCCTTGCTCGAGGCCAGTACGTTGGAGACCAGGTTGGCGTGGGTGAGCATCACCCCCTTGGGATCGCCGGTGGTGCCGGACGTGTAGATGAGGGTCGCGAGGTCGTCGGGCTTCACCTCCGCCGCCCGCCGCTTCACCGCGTCCTTGTCCCGGCCCAGGGCGGCGCGCCCCTGGGCCCGGACTTCCTCCAGGGAGAGCGTGCCCTCGAAGGGGGCCTCGTCCATGCGGATCACGTGCCGGAGGCCGCGGGCCTGCCCGCGTACCTCCGCCACCTTCGCGGCTTGGACGGCGTTGGATACGAAAACCACCTTCGACTCGCTGTCGTTCAGGATGTAGAGCACCTGGGGCGGGGTGAGGGTGGAATAGATGGGGGCGTCCGTGGCACCCGCGGTGAGGGCGGCGAGATCGGCGTAGGCCCACTCCGGCCGGTTCTCGGAGAGGATGGCCACGCGGTCGCCCTTCTCCACCCCCAGGGCCCGGAGGCCCAGGGAGAGCTCCTCTACCGCGGAGAGGAACTCGGCGGAGCTGATGGCCCGCCACTCTCCCCCCCGCTTGACCTTGAGGTGCTCGCTCTTACGGTAGGTCTCCACGGAATAGTAGAAGATGTCGCAGAGGGTGCGGACCTCCATCATTTGCCTCCCCGCCCCGACGCCACCGCGGCCAGGGCCGGGCGGACGTGGGCCACCCTTCGGGACGCCGCCGCCCCGCGAAGGAAGAGATCCACCACGGAGGCGGCAAGGGGGCTGAGATCGTAGCCCTTGCCGCCGATGATCCAGGAAGTCACCATCTCGTCGAGGGCGCCGAAAAAGGCCTTGGTCGCCACCTTGCGGGGGAGGTCGGAGCGCAGGCTGCCGTCGCGCTGGCCCTCCTCGATGACCTGCTTCACGAGCGCGAAATAGTCCTGGAGCCAGGAAGCGGTGAAGCGCTCCATGAACTTGACGGACTGGCGGAGCTCGACCTGGAAGACCACGGCCAGGTCCCGATTGCTGCCCAGGACCCGGAGGTGGTGTTCGGCGATGGCGCGCAGGCGAGCGGGCGCCCCCGGCACCGCGCGCAGGGCCGCGCGGGCCTTTTCCAGGTGCTCGGTCATCACCTCGTCGAAGAGACGGACGAGGATGTCCTCCTTGTTGCGGAAGTAGAGGTAGATGGTGCCGTCCGCAACCCCCGCCCGCTTGGCGATCTCCGACACCCGCGCTCCGAAGTAGCCCCGGCGCGCGAAGACCTTCACCGCCGCCTGGAGGATGCGCTTGCGCTTGTCGTCCGTACGGGGCCGGGCCATGGCGCCTCGGGGGCGGCGATGAATGAACCGCCATTCAGTATGGCCAGGGGCGGCGGGGGCTGTCAAGCCCGTCCCCTTCGCGGGCGCGCCCGGGCCCGCCCGCAGGGGGTCGATTGCCGAGGGCGGACCGCTGCGGTAGTCTCCCTTGATCCATGGCCCGGCCCCGCGTCTTCCTCGGTCTCGGCTCCAACCTGGGCGACCGCGAGGCCGCTCTCCAGCGGGCGGGCCGCCTCCTCGAGGAGCGCGGCTTCACGCGCCGGGGGGAGAGCGCCCTCTACCTCACGGAGCCGGTAGGGGGGCCGCCCCAGGGCTGGTTCCTGAACGAGGTTCTGGAGGGGGAGAGCGCGCTCTCCCCCGAGGAACTGCTCGCGGCCTGCCTGGATGTGGAGCGGGTGATGGGGCGGGTGCGGGATGTCCGGCACGGACCCCGCACGATCGACATCGACCTGCTCCTCTACGGCCAGGAGCAGCGGCGGGGCCCCGGCCTCGTCCTCCCCCACCCCCGCCTGCACGAGCGCCGGTTCGTGCTCGCGCCCCTGGCCGAGATCGCGCCCACGGTCGTGCATCCAGTCCTGGGCAAGACCGTGCTCGAGCTCGCGCGTCTCTGCACGGACCCCTCGGAGGTGCGTCTCCAACCGCGGCTGGAGACGCGGGCCTGATGCCCTTCCACTACATCGCGGTGGAGGGCGTGATCGGGGTGGGCAAGACCACGGTGGTGGAGAGGCTGGCGGAGCGGCTGGAGGCCACCACCACCCTCGAGGAGTGGGGACAGAACCCCTTCCTGAAGCCGTTCTACGACGGGGCTCCCGGGGCTCCCTTCCAAGTGGAGCTCTTCTTCCTCCTCTCCCGCTACCGCCAGCAGCAAGAGCTGCTGCAGCGGAACCTGTTCTCGACCGTCACCCTCTCCGACTACCTGTTCGAGAAGAGCCGGATCTTCGCCTATCTGAACCTGGAGGACAGCGAGCTGCTTATCTACGAGAAGCTCTTTGGACTGCTCGCGGAGGGGGTGCCCCGCCCTGACCTCGTCGTCTACCTCCAGGCCCCCACCGAGGTGCTGATGAAGCGCATCCGCACCCGGGGGCGGCCCGAGGAGACCCGCCTCTCCGAAGAGTACCTGGCGGAAGTGAACCGCGCCTACAACTACTACTTCTTCCACTACGGCCAGACTCCGCTCCTGGTGGTCAACACCGCGGACGTGGATTTCGACAAGCGGGCGGAAGACGTAGACGATCTCGTCAAGCAAATCAAGAGCATGGGCAAGGGGACCCAGTACTACGTCCCCCGGGGCTCGAAAGGATGACGCTGGCGGCTTGACCTTGCCCCGCCCCTGAGTAATCCTGTTCCAGGTTTTCCATGGGCCTTGCCCCCGGATCCCGACCCCGGCAGCTCAAGCTGCCCTTCGACGACACCCCCCTCTGGGATGTGTGCGCCCTGGAGGCGGCCCTCGGCCGCGAGTGCGCACGCTCGCTCTCCCTGACCCTCACCGAGAACCGCTCCGTGCTGCTCTCCTTCAGGCGCGCGGGGGGCGGGATCCAGCTTCGCCTCCACCGGATGTTCCTCCACGCCTCGCCCCTGGTGGTGCGCGCGCTGGCCCGCAGCCTTCGCCGCACCAGCCGCAGCGCGGACGGGGAGGTGCGGCGCTTCATGAACGACAACCTACACCGGGTGCGGCGGACGCCGCGCGCGCTGCCGCCCCTGCAGAGCGTGGGCCGGGCGCACGATCTGAACGTGATCTACCGGCGCCTGAACGAACGCTTCTTCGCGGGCAAGCTGAAGGTGCCTATCACCTGGGGCCGCGGCAGCGGACGCGCCCGGCGGGGGGGGCTCACCTTCGGGAGCTACGACCCCGTGCTCGGACTCGTCCGCATCCACCCCGTGCTCGACCGCCGCGACGTCCCCCTCTACTTCCTGGAGAGCGTCGTCTACCACGAGATGCTGCACCACCGCCTGGGGGGCGTGCCCGACCGCGCCGGCCGGACCGTCTACCACTCCCGTGCCTTCCGCCAGGCGGAGGCGCGCTACCCGTGGCACCGCGAGGCTCTGGCCTGGGAGAAGGAGAACCTGCCCCACCTGCTCCGGGCCAGCCATGCCCTGGACCGAGAGCGGAAGGCCGCGCGGTTGTCGGCGCGCGCGGCCGGCCTGGCCGCACCCCCGCGTCGTTGAGGACCCTGCCCCACCTCCGCCGGCTCCTTCCCTATCTTGGCCGGCACCGCAAAGGAGTGGTGGGGGGAATTCTCTGCCTGCTCTTCACCACCGGCTTCTCCGTGGCCAGCCCCTGGGTGCTGCGCCACGCCATCGACGACCTGACCGCGACCGTGACCCGGCAGAAGCTCTACCTCTACTCGGGCCTCATCGTGGGCCTGGTGCTGGTGGAGGGCGTCTTCCGCTACCTCATGCGCATGGTCCTCATCGGAATCAGCCGCGAGATCGAGTACGAGCTCCGCAACGACCTCTTCTCCCACCTCACCTTGATGGCCCCCCGCTACTACCAGCGGAACCGCATCGGGGACATCATGAGCCGGGCCACCAACGACATGTCCGCGGTGCGCATGGTGTTGGGGCCCGGGATCATGTACACCGCCAACCTCGTAGCTACCTTCACGGCCACGGTGACGCTCATGCTCGCCATCAGCCCCCGGCTGACGGGGCTCGCCCTCCTTCCCCTCCTCCTCGTCTCCATCCTCGTCCGGCACTTCGGCCGCCGGATCCATGACCATTTCGAGGCCGTGCAGGCGCAGCTCTCCGCCCTGAACGCGCTCGTGCAGGAGAACCTCTCGGGGGCGCGGGTGGTACGGGCCTACGTGCAGGAACCGCACGAGGAGGAGCGTTTCGCGGGCGCGAACCGGGAGTACGTGGAGCGGAACCGCCGCCTCATCCGCCTGACCGGGGTCCTCTATCCCGGGATCCAGTTCTTCATGGGGCTGGGGGCGGTGACCGTGCTCTGGCTGGGGGGGCGGCTAGTGGTCGCGGGCACGATCACCCTCGGCCAGTTCGTGGCCTTCGGGGCCTACCTGGCCATGCTGAACTGGCCCATGATCGCGCTCGGCTGGGTGGTGAACCTCTTCGAGAGGGGCGAGGCCTCCATGGGCCGTATCAACTACCTCCTGGACGCGGTCCCGGAGATTCGGGACGAGCGCCCCGCCCCCCTGACCGCTCTCCGGGGGGAGGTGGAGTTCCGCGGACTGACCTTCTCCTACAACGGGCACCCTGTCCTCACGGACGTCGACCTGAAGGTGCCCGCGGGCACGACGGTGGCGGTGGTGGGCCCCACGGGGGCCGGCAAGAGCACGCTGGTGAGCCTGATCCCCCGCCTCTACGACGCGCCCCCCGGCACCGTGTTCGTGGACGGGCACGACGTGCGCGAGGTCCCCCTGGCCCTGCTCCGCGGCACCGTCGGCTTCGTGCCCCAGGAGAGCTTCCTCTTCTCCGACACCATCCGCGAGAACATCGGCTTCGGGATCCCGGGAGGCGACGACGGGCGCCCGGAATGGGCGGCGGGGATCGCTCAGCTCGCCAAGGATGTCGCCGACTTCCCCCAGGGCTACGGGACTTTCGTGGGGGAGCGGGGCATCACCCTCTCCGGGGGACAAAAGCAGCGGACCGCCCTCTCCCGCGCCCTCGCCACCGACCCCCGGATCCTCGTCCTCGACGACACCCTGGCCGCGGTGGACACGGAGACGGAGGAGGAGATCCTGAAGGGGCTTCGGGGCGTGATGCGGACCCGCACCACCTTCCTGGTCTCGCACCGCGTGTCCACGGTCAAGGATGCCGATCTCATCGTGGTCCTGCGCGAAGGCCGGATCGTGGAGCGCGGGACCCATGACGAGCTCGTGGCCCAGGGCGGCTTCTACGCCGACCTCCATCGTAGGCAGCTGCTGGAGGAGGAGATGGAGACGGCATGAGCGCGGCCGGCTTCCACGAGGACGACCCCGTCGCGCCCAAGAGCTACGACTGGAAGCTGCTCGTCCGCCTCCTCAAGTACCTGGGGCCCTACAAGGCGGCGGTGGCTGTCTCCTTCCTGCTCATCCTGGTCATGGCGGGACTGGACCTCGTGGGCCCTTACCTTACCAAGGTGGCCATCGACGGCCACATCGCCAAGGGGGACGCAGCCGGGCTGCGGTGGGTGGCCGGCCTCTACCTCCTCGCCCTCCTCGCCGGCCTCGGCGTGCGCTTCGCCCAGATGTTCATCCTGCAGATGACCGGGCAGCGGGTCATGCAGGACATGAGGCGGGAGATCTTCGGCCACCTCCAGCGGCTGCACGTGGCCTACTTCGACAAGAACCCCGTGGGTCGGCTCATGACCCGGGTCACCACCGACGTGGATGCGGTGAACGAGCTCTTCACCTCCGGGGTGGTGACCGTATTCGGCGACCTCTTCACCCTCTTCGGCATCATGGGGGTCATGCTCGCCCTCGACCTCCGGCTGGCCCTGGTGACTTTTGCCGTCATCCCCCTCTTCTTCCTGCTCACCAACTGGTTCCGCAAGGGGGCGCGGGAGTCCTTCCGGGAGACCCGCCGCTGGGTGGCCCGCATCAACGCCTTCCTCCAGGAGAACCTCTCCGGGATGAGCGTGGTTCAGCTGTTCCGGCGCGAGGAGCGGAACACTCTCGCCTTCGCGGCCATCAACCGCAAGCACGCCGACGCCAACATGACCGCCATCTTCTATTACGCGGTCTTCTACCCCGCCATCGAGCTCCTGGCCGCCCTCGCCATCGCCCTCATCATTCTCTACGGGGGCGAGGGCGTGCTCCGGGGGACGGTGACCCTGGGCGTGCTCGTGGCATTCATCCAGTACTCGGAGCGCTTCTGGCGGCCGATCTCCGACCTCTCCGAGAAGTTCAACATCCTGCAAGCGGCCATGGCCTCCTCGGAGCGAATCTTCCTGCTCCTGGACACGGAGGCCCAGGTGGCGGGCCGCGCCGGAGCCCGCGCCCTCCCCGAGGTCGCGGGCCGGGTGGCCTTCGAAGGGGTGTGGTTCGCCTACTCCGGCCAGGAGTGGGTCCTGAAGGACATCGACTTCGCGGTGGAGCCGGGGCGGAGCGTGGCCCTGGTGGGGGCCACGGGCGCGGGCAAGACCTCGATCATCAGCCTCCTCACCCGCTTCTACGACGTGGCCCGGGGCCGCATCACCTTGGACGGGGTAGACATCCGCGAGCTCCCCCCCGCGCAGCTCAGGTCCTCGCTCGCCCTCGTGCTCCAGGACGTGCACCTCTTCAGCGGGACCATCGCCTCCAACATCCGCCTGGGCTCGGCCATCCCCGAAGAGCGGGTGCGGGAGGCGGCGCGGGCCGTCCACGCCCACCACTTCATCGAAGCCCTGCCCCAGGGCTATGAGACCGAGGTCAAGGAGCGCGGGGCCACCCTCTCCGTGGGACAGAAGCAGCTCCTCTCCTTCGCCCGCGCCCTCGCCCACGACCCCCAGGTCCTCGTCCTGGACGAGGCCACGTCCTCCGTGGACACCGAGACCGAGCAGCTCATCCAGGACGCGCTCCGGGTGCTTCTTAAGGGGAGGACCGCGATCGTGATCGCCCACCGGCTCTCCACCATCCAGAACGTGGACGAGATCCTGGTCATGCACAAGGGCCGGATCCGAGAGCGGGGCACGCACCAGGAGCTCCTGGCCGAGCGCGGACTCTACTGGCGCCTCTACCAGCTCCAGTACAAGGACCAGGAACTGCGGGTGAGCGGCCCGGCGGAAGCTACGGCCTAGCGCCGCGGATCGCCCCCCGGTGACCCGGGTCTCGGTGGGCCGGGAAGGTGTCCCCTTGCCAAACGTTCGGGGCTTCCTCCCCTGCTCGGAAGCCTGACCGGCAGGCGTCCGCAAGGAAGCGGCCCGAGGCGTCCTCCCCCTGGTCAGGGTTGGGCAGGGGCCGTCGCGGCGGTCATGACGGCGAAAGGGCCCTGCGACTCAGGGCCTTCCCCCTCGCCCTGACCCGGCTCGTGAATTTGTTGAGAATCTGTTTGACAACGGCCCTCGGCGGGCGTACGGGTAGACTCGGGAACCCTGGCAATCCCTCCATTCTGATCTCTGACCGAGATCGAGGAGGATTTCATGCGGAATCCCTATTGGACCGCGAGCCTGCTCGCGGCTCTGTTGCTGCCCGCCTGCGGTAGCAGCGGTCCGACCATGGTAGCGCCGACTCCAACCCCTGTGCCTTGCACCCAGGCCTCGGTTTTCCAAGGAGCGGGTGCACTTCCCGCCCACGTCGCGGATTTTGAGTCGATCACAGCGCCCACGACCGGCCGGCTGGATGTCACCCTGGACTGGACGTTCGCCTCGAGCAAGGTGGGGGTGTTCATCGCGCAGGGACCCTGCAGCTTCGATCAGTTCAAGGCCGCAGCCTGCAATTTCTTGCTCAGCTTGGTTTCTCCTCCAAAGCCGTTGAAGGGCTCGGCATCCAACGTGGCCGCGGGCTCGTACGTCCTGATCATCGCTAACGCAGCCGACCAGAACGAGTCGGTGTCGGCCCAGGTGCTCTTAAGCTCCGCGACCTGCCCGGCTTTGGCGTCGCGGTCGCCCCAGGACCAGTCGCAGGGGTCGCTCCGGGGGCAGGTTCACGGGGAACTCACCGGCATCTTGCACCGCTGACCTGCGAGAAAGGCGGAAGCGTCATTAGGTCGGCGGAGCTTCGCCCGACCCGCAGAGTTCAGGGGAGCTCTCGCTGCTCCCCGCTGTTCTAAGCGCGGTTCCCCGAGCCACTCGGGACATGGTTGCGGCTGTCTCGTTGAGTCGGCCTGGGAGACCTCGAGAGGCGTCCCCGCGGGCGCGGGAAAACCCGCGCCCGCGGTCTTTGGTGCCGTCGCTAGAAGCCGAGCCTCAAGCCGAGGCGCAGGATCCGCGGCGAGAGGTTGTCCGTCAGCAGCTCGAAGTTGGTGGCTTTCAGGTTGCGCTGACGGTTGAGCTCGGTGTTGCTGTTGAACACGTTGAACAGATCCAAGCTGATCGCCGCGTTGCCCCGCCCGAACTTCAGGATCTTCTGCAGGCGCAGGTCCAGATCCCAGAGGTTATTGAACCGGAGGTAGTCGACGCTGGGCGTCACCAGGACCCGTTGTGTCCCGTCCTGGCCGAGGGCCGCGTTCACGAACAGCGGGTACGGCGTGCCCTGCCTGCCGAACAGGTTGGCCGCGATCTCCAGGTCCCAGGGGAGCTGGTAGAGCGCGTTGGCGTTCACCGCCCATTTGGCGTTGATGAAGATATCGCCGCTGCCACTCCCGGCGCTCCGGGGCGCGACCTGGCCGCCGCTGATGAGAGGATCCGTGTCGAGAGCGGTCGGGTTGCCGGCCGAGAGGCCGCCGAAGTTCTGGAAATTGCTCGCCGCGGGCGTGCCCGTGTAGAACTCCTCGTGATTGTTCCAGGCGGCGGCGACGCGGGCCATCCACTTGTTGGCCAGGCGCTTGGTGGCCGAGAACTCGATCCCGTTGAAGGTCTGAGAGTAGTTGGGGTCGTTTGTCTGGAACCGGCCGTTGCCACCCGCCGCAACCTTGGCCACGTTCGGGATGAAGGTGGGCACGCTATAGGCCGTCCCATCGGTGAGCGTTCCCGTCAAGGCTGCGCCGGCCGCGAAGTCGGCCGGGGTCATGCCCACGCGCGGGAAGGAGATGAACCGCGTGAACTTGCGGTAGGTGTAGGTGACGGACACCGCGAGGTTCGGAAAGAGCTCGCGGTCGAGGCCGAAGACGCCCTCATTCGTGAGCGGCGCCTGCAGATTGGGGTCGATCACGTTCGAGGACGTCACCGCGGTCGGGTTCGCGGGGTTGAAGCCACCCCCCGTAGCCAGCGGCGTCGGCGTGATCGTCACCTCGTTCGGCTGCGCTAAGTGGTCACCGTTGAGATCCTTCCACGGATACTCCGCCCAGCCCGCCGCCCCGCTCGGGTTGGCGAAGCCTACGGTGCCGGTGTCGAGCTGGGTCGCGTAGCGGGCGTAGGACGCGCGAACGAGCGTCTTGCGGTCCTTGTCGAGGGCGTAGGTCACGCCCACCCGGGGCGAGAGGTCGTTCCAGGCGAAGGGCGCGTCATAACCGGGGAAGTTGATGCCGGGAACGACGTTGGTAAAGGCCCCATTGCCCTGGATGTTCGTCGGGGCCGCGCGGCCCGTCTGGTGGTCGAAGCGCAGGCCGAGGTTCAGGGTCAGGCGGTTCTTGGTGAAGGTGTCGCCCACGTAGGCGCTCGTGTAGAAGGTCCGGTTGACGCCCAGCCCCGCGCGGTAGAGGCGGGCGCGCTGGTTGGTGGCCGAGAAATCCTCCGCCTCCACGAGGTCGCCGGGGTAGAGAGTCTCCGTCAGGGCCTCCGTCCACCGGTATCCCCCGCCAAACTTGATCTCATGGTTCCCGAGGAAGTAGTTGGCGTCGGCGTTCGCGATGTACTGCGGCCGCACGTTGAGGTTGAGATAGGTGGTGCCGAAGGTCTGCCCAAGTCGCGGGGCGAGGCCGGCCTCGCCACTGAGGCCGCCCACAGGAAAGAGCTGGAAGCCCGTCCCGTAGTACGCGAACCTCACGGAGGTGAAGAAGTTGGGGTTGAAGGTATGGTTGTCCTCGAGCTTCAGAAGCCCGTGGGGCCGGCTGTCGGGGAAAGCGTCGCTCTGGTTCCAGGTGGCGGAGGATGGCTCGATGCAGCCTGCGCAGGCCCCCGGGGCACGATTGAACTTCTGCTTGTCGCCAAGGAACCAGAACCCGCTCACCATGTCGCTCGAGCCGGCCTGCCAGTTCACCTTGACCGTCTGGTCCTTAAGGATCGTCTTGTCGATGAGGGCTCCCGCGGAGCGAACGAGCCGGATGTCCTGCTTGCCCCAGGAGACCCAGAACCAGAGCTTGTCCTTGAGGATGGGCCCCCCGACGTCGAACCCGTAGTCGGCGACCTGATCGTTGTGGTTCGCGGTGTCGGCCGTCACGGGGACGAGGAGGCCATGCACGCCCGCGGTCTGCAGCTCGGCGGGGACGTTGGAGGCGCCGAGGTCGTGGTTGGTGAAGTAGCCGTGCACGGTGGCGTGGAAGTCGTTCGTGCCGCGCTTGGTCACGAAGTTGATCCCCACCCCCCCAGTCGGTTGCCGGATGTCGTTGCCGCTGGTCGAGATCTGGATCTCCTGGAACGCGTCGTAGTCGAAGTAGGTCGGGGAGGAGCCGATGGCGGCCATGTCGGTGACGTTGACGCCGTCCAGGCTCCACACCCCGTCGTTTCCGGAGGCACCCTTGGCGCGGTAGGCCGACTGCTGGCCGCTCTCGTTGCCGGCAATGTTGACCCGATCCATGACCACTCCGGGGACGGTGCGGAGCAGCGCCCAGGGGTCGCGGGAGTTCGGGATCTTCGCGAGCTCGTCCTGCGTGAACACGGTGGCGGTCCCCGTGCGCTTGGCGTCGAGGACCGGCGTCTCCGCGGTCACGGTAAGGGTTTCCGCGACCGAGGCGACCTTTAGTCCTACGGTGATGTCGACGCTAGTGCCGGTGGCCACGACCACGTTTTCGCGGGTGACGGTGGCGAAGCCGACGAGTGTAGTCGTGAGCTGATAAGCGCCGGGGTCAAGGTTCAGGACTCGAAACCGGCCGTCGGCGCCACAGATGGTGGTGAAGGTGCCCCCGGGCCCCTTGACCGTCACGCTGGCGCCGGGCAGGGCCGCGCCCGACTCGTCGGTGACGGTACCGTAGACATTGCCGGTGGCGAGCTGGGCATGGATGGGAAGGGCCGTGGCCAGTAACACCACTAGGCTAAGCGCGATTCTCTTCATATCAGACAACCTCCTCCTTGGGATGAGGCGGGCTGCTAGGAACAAGTGGTTGAACGCATCCCAGCAAAACGCGGGCCACGCCAAGTCGGCAGGCCCCAGATCGCCACGTTGGCAATAATCACTTTAGTGGACGATAGTTACGACCTGCCGATGGACATCCATCTCCACTGGCTCATTCCATCCGGTCGTAGCGATCGGTTCCGTGAATCCATAGATTTGGACACATGTTGAGTCGGGCTAAGCACGCTCACCAACACTCCAGGTAAGCTTGTTCCGGCAAGGTGGGATCAGAAGGGACGGGTCACCGCGATCGCTCGAGCCGGGCGACCTCCTCCGGTCCCAATCGCCGCCAGCGGCCGGGAGCCAGCTCGCCCAAAGCCAGGTCACCCACTCTGACCCGTACCAGCTCTTCCACCGGGAGTCCCACCGCCGCGCACATCCGTCGGACCTGACGGTTCCGGCCTTCCGTGAGGACGATCTCCAGCCAAGAGTGCCCCCCCCGGGCCGCGCCCAGGGGTCGCACACGCGCCGGGCGGGTCACGGTGCCATCGGGTAGGGCGACACCCTCCCGCAGGATGCGCAGCGCCACCTCGCCCGGGACCCCCCCCACGCGCGCGTGGTAGGTCTTCGCCACCTCGTGCCTTGGGTCGGTGAGCCGCTCCCCCAGGCGGTGATCGTTGGTGAGGACGAGGAGGCCGGAGGTGTCCTTGTCCAGCCGGCCTACCGGGAAGACCCAGCGGCCCACGTCCCCGAGGCGGTCGTAGACGGTGGCCCGGCCGCCGGGGTCCTTGCGCGTGGTGACGAGGCCGGGCGGTTTGTGGAAGGCGATCACGATTCGCTCCGTGTCATCCCCCACTCGTTCTCCGTCCACTGTGACCCGTTCACGTCGGGGATCGATCCGTCGCTCGGGCAGCTTCACGACCCGGCCCGAGACGCGCACCCGCCCCTCCTTGATCCATCGCGCCGCCTCCGTTCGGGAGCAGACGCCGAACTTGGAGAGGGCCCGGGCGAGCGAGACGGGAGCGGGGCCTTCTTGTGGGGAACGACCGCGGGGGGAGCCGCGCGGGGGCAGGGACACTACTGCGGCTTGTCGCTCAAGGCGAAGGTCATCTGGCCCTCGCAGACGACGCGACCCGCCACCCGGGCCACGCCCCGGAGGCTCCCCATCTTGCTCCGCAGTCGCAACACCGTCCCCTCCAGCAAGACCTGGTCTCCCGCCGCCACCGGGCGCCGGTAGCGCACGCGATCGATGCCCATGAAGTAGATGAGGCGAGAGCGATTCTCGGGTTTGGCCAGGATCAGCACAGCCCCCGCCTGGGCCATGGCCTCGGTCAGGATGGAGGCGGGAAGGATGGGCACCCCCCCCGGTCCGGCGATGAAATACCGCTCGTCGGAGGTGACGTTCTTGACGCCCACGATCCGGCGGTCGGCTTCGAACTCGATGATGCGGTCCACGAGCAGGAACGGGTAGCGGTGGGGCAGGATGGCCTTGATGTCCTCGATCTCCAGGGGCAGCTTGAGGGCGGTGGCCACGGTCATTGGAGGCTTAGTCTACACCTCCCCCGGGGCCGAGAAGGGCCCGTGTTAACATGGCCCGTGCGCGGATCGGAGAGTGTCAAGCACAGTCCGCCCCTGCCCGGTGAGCTGCTGGCAGAGCTGCTCCTGCTCGTGGGCGAGATCAACTCCGTCCTCGACCCTGATGAGCTGCTCTCCGCCATCGCCCAGCAGCTCCGCCGCATCGTAGACTATAAGATCCTCGACATCTTCCTTCCCGACGCGGACGGTGTGCTCTCCCCCGCCCTCATCGAGGGACACTCCCCGGAGTCGGTGGCGCAGTTTCGCCTGCGGCCCGGGGAGGGAATCGTGGGCGCGGCCGCCCAGCTTCGGGAGCCCATCTTCGTCCCCGACGTGGCCCAGGATCCGCGCTATGTCTCCTTCTTCCCGGGGGTGGTGGCGGAGCTGGCCATTCCCCTCGTCCATCGCGACCGGCTCGTGGGCGTACTCAACATCGAAGGCCCGGACGTGGAGGCTTTCAGTCCCGCCGCCCGCACCGCGCTCGGGGTCCTGGCCAACCACCTGGCCGTGGCCATCGCCAACGCCACCCTCTACCGGGAGACCCGCTGGTACGCCGGGCTGCTGGCCACCCTCTACGAGATCGGCAAGGAGACCGCGTCCATCCTGGACCTGGACGAGCTGCTGCACCGAGTGGCGGAGATCGTGAAGCGTGTGATCGACTACGAGATGTTCGGGATCCTGCTCATGGACGAGGAGCGGGGGGAGCTGGTGCTGCGCAAGGCAGTCAACCTGGGGACCTCCAAGGAGAAGCAGCGGCTCAAGGCGGGCGAGGGGCTCTGCGGGGCCGCCGTCCGCACCAAGGCTCCGGTGCTGGTGGGGGACGTGACGAAGGACCCGCGCTATCTGGGCCTGGTCCCGGAGACGCGCTCCGAGCTCGTGGTCCCGCTCGTCCACAAGGACCGGGTGGTGGGGGTCTTCGACCTGGAGTCGCCCGTGCTCGATCGCTTCACCGAGGAGCATGTGAAGGTTCTGACTCCCCTCGCCAGCCAGGTGGCGGTGGCAGTTGAGAACGCCCGCCTCTACGCGGAGCTCAAGAAGAACGAGGAGCGGCTGCACAAGGAGCTCATCATTGCCCAGGGCATCCAGCGTGGGCTCTTCCCCGAGGACTGTCCTTCCGGGCCGGGTTGGGAGGCCTCCGCCCACTTCCGCCCCGCCCGCGAGCTGGGGGGCGACCTCTACGACTTCTTCGACATGGGGGAGGGGGTCCTGGGCGTGGCCGCGGGCGACGTCGCCGGCAAGGGCGTCCCCGCCGCCCTCTACGGGGCCTTCGCCTCGGGCACGGTGCGGGCCCGCGCCTTCCAGCGGCGGGGCCCCGCCGACCTGATGATGGCGGTGAACCGGACGCTGCGGCGGCGCGGGGTGGAGGGGCTCTACTGCACGCTCGGATACTCCCTTTTTGACTTCCGCGCCCGTGCCCTGCGCGTTGCCAACTCGGGCCTGCCCTATCCGATTCTTTACCGGGCGGCCAGCGGCCGCAGCGCTCCCGTCGAGGTGGGCGGCCTCCCCCTCGGCTGCTTCGACAGCGTGGCCTACGACGAGAAGGAGCTCGAGCTGTCGGCCGGGGACGTGTTCGTCTTTCACACGGACGGCCTCACCGAGGCCCGGCGGGGGGGCGAAGACTACGGAGTGGCCCGCCTGGGCCGCCAGATCGAGGAGCATGCCCGCCTGCCCGCGCCCCGCCTGGGGGAGAAGATTCTGGAGGACGTGGACCGGTTCATGGGGGACGCCGTCCCCACCGACGACGTCACCCTCATCGTGGTGAAGGTGCTATGAGCCAGCCGGAACGCCGCAAGAGCCCCCGCTTCTCGGTGAACGTGCCCGTGCGCGTGACGAGCGGCGCCGACACCTTCGCCGGGATCCTGAAGGATCTCTGCCGCGACGCCGCCCTCGTGGAGAGCCAGCGCGCGGCCACCCTGGGGAGCGACGTGGCGCTGGCCCTGGCCCTCCCCGGAACGGGGGGGCCGCTCCAGGTGGCCGGCCGCGTGGTGCGGCTGGGGGAAGGAGACCACGGGGGCCACGACATCGCCGTCCTCTTCACCAACCTGACCTCGGCCGCCGAGACCCGCATCGAGTTCTTCATCACCCTCCAGCAGGGCGGCTGATCCCTGAGGGATGCCCGGGACTGCGTGACCCCCATCACAGTGCGGACAGGCGGCCGATCGGGTATACTCGCGCGCTCCATCAGAGATATCGTGTTGTCCGAGAACGGTTTGCGTGCTCTAGCCTTGTTGGCGGCGCTCCCCGCGGCGTCCTGGGGACAGGTGCCCCGCTTCTCCACCGGCGCGGAGCTCGTGGTGCTCTCGGCCACCGCCGTGGACGGCAAGGGACGCCCGGTGACGGACTTGAGGGCCGAGGAGCTCAAGATCTTCGAGGAGGGGCGCCCCCAGAGGCTTGCCCACTTCTCCGAAGGCCGGGACCTCCCGGCGCGTGTGCTCCTGCTCGTGGATGCAAGCGGGAGCATGAACACGGAGCTGAAAGTCACGAGCACCCGCATGGCCGCCTACCAGATCCTGGGCTCGCTGGGACCGGAGGACGAGATCGCTCTCGCCGGGTTCGACCAAGACTACTGGGGGCTCGTTCCCTTCACGCGAGACCGGGAGCGGATCAAGAAGGCCTTCGACGAAATCGTCCCCTTTGGCTCCACCGCCCTCCACGACGCCCTCGACCGAGCGGCGCGGGATCTGGCCAGCCACGGGGAGGGCCGTCGGGCGGTGGTGGTGATCACCGACGGCATGGACACGGCGAGCCAGCACACCCCGGACGAGGTGATCGCCCATTCCCGCGCCCTCGACGTCCCGATCTACGCGGTGTCCGTGGTGTCGCCCCTCGACGATCCGTCCTCTTCGCTGTTCGTCGGTCGGCAGAAGCCGAGCCCGGCGTCGGTGGGAAGCGCGGTGCTCGCCCGTTACGCGTCCCTCTCCGGGGGGGCGGCCTTCAGCATCAGCGACTTCAACGGGCTACGGCGGGCCGCCACCCAGATCGCGGGCGAGCTCAAGCATCAGTACCGGCTGGGCTACGACCCCCCCGAGGGTCCGGCCCGCTTCCGCCGTGTCGAGGTGCGCTCCACGCGGAAAGGGGTGGTGGTGCGCACCCGCAGCGGCTACGTTCCAGCGTCCTAGGGTAGGTTTATGACGTCGTCCGGGCGAGAAACTCGCCCACAATAAGGAGGTCTTGGTGAGAGCCATCGTGGTGACGTTGTTTGCGGGAGCAGCCTTCTCGGGCTGTGCGACCAACAAGTACGTGCAGCGCGAGGTGGGGGAGATCAACAAGAAAGTGGACGCCGTCTCCGCGGAAGTGGAGAAGACCGAGCAGCGGGTTCAGAGGGCGGAGGTCCGGATCGACCAGGTGGATAAGGGCGTCCAGACCGCCCAGGCGGGGGTGACGGAGGCCAAGGGCTCCGCTCAGCAGGCCATGAACAAGGCCCAGGACGCGGAGAAGGCGGCCAAGGGCAAGCTCATCTACACCGTGACCCTTTCCAACGACAAGGTTCGCTTCCCCATGAACCATGCCGAAATCAGCGACGAGGCCAAGAAGCTGATCGACGATGCCATCGCCCCCTACAAGGCCGAGAACCGGGGTGTGTACTTCGAGATCGAGGGCCACACCGACTCCACGGGGCCGGAGGACTACAACATGAAGCTGGGGGAGGAGCGGGCCACGTCCGTCCGCAACTACCTGGCCAAGACCCACGGCATTGCCCTGGCCCGCCTTTCCGTGATCTCGTACGGGCCGAGCAAGCCGGTGGCTGACAACAAGACCCCGGAGAACCGGGCCCAGAACCGGCGGGTGGTGATCCGGGTCCTGGAGTAGAGCCTTTCCGCGTCGAGCCCCGGGGCAGGGCAGCGCTCCGGGGAATGGAATGCCGCCGCCCCCCCGGCGGTATCCTTCGTGGAGGCGACCACTCCGGCCCGCATGGGCGCGCTTCGATGAAGCTGGCAGAGGGCGATCGGGGCGAGTCAGACCTCCTGGCTAAGGCGAAGGGGGGGAATTTCTTTGCCTTCGAGAAGATCGTTAAGCATTACCAGCGCCGCGTCTACGGCGTGGCCCTGCGCATCGTGCGCCGCCACGACGTGGCGGATGACGTGGCCCAGGAGGCCTTTATCCGGGCCCACCAGGCCCTGGACAGCTTTGATCTCGCCCGCCCCTTCGGCCCCTGGATCTGCCGCATCGCCGCCAACCTCGCCGTCAACCACGTCCGCTCCCCGCACGCCCGGGAGGAAGGCCTCCCCGAGGGCCACAGCGAGACCCCTGCCCGGGGGAACGATCCCCTTGATGGGGTGCTCGAGCGCGAGGCCCGGGAGGTGCTGGATCGGGCCGTGGCGGGCCTGCCCCTGGAGCAGCGCGCGGTCTTCGTTCTCCGCACCGTGGAGGACTTCTCCTACCTCGAGATCGCCGAGGCCCTGGGCATCTCCCCGGGCACGGTCATGAGCCGCCTCTTCCGCGCCCGCGAGCGCCTCTGCGACGCCCTGTCTCCTTACTTGGGCACTTCCCTGCGCCGGTCGGGAAGGGAACACCGATGAGCGCCCACGTGCTGGACCGGCTCTCCGCCTACCTGGACGGTGAGCTCTCGCCCCCGGACCGCGCCCTCGTGGCCGAGCACCTGGCCGGCTGTGAAGAGTGCTCCCGCCGGCTCCAGGCGCTGGGGATCGTGGACGCGGCGGCGCGGGAGCTGCCGGCGGAGCCTCCGGCCGGCTACTTCTCGGCCTTCCCCGGACGAGTGCGGCGTCGACTGGAGGGGGATACCCGCGAGCGCGCCTCCTGGCGTGTGCCGGCCTGGACTTGGGCGGCGGCGGCCGCCGCCCTCCTGGCCGTGGTGGCGCCCCTCACCCTGATGCGGTCTCGTCTCCCCGGGGGATCGCCGCAGGAGGAGAAGGCCTCTCCCGCGACCGGCTTCGCCGCCACCCCACCCGCCGCGGCTCTACAAGCCCCCGCCGCGGCCTCCCCCGCCAAGGCGGCGCCGAGCCCCGCCGAGCTCCCGGCGCGCATGCCGAAGCCGGAGACGAGGGCCGAGGGGAGCGCGGGCCTGCCGCCGGGAATGGTTGGCGGGCGCGAGTTGCCGGCAGATGCGCTGGCTCGGGGAGGGACGGCAGCGGCCTCGCCGGGGACTCCGCCCCCGGCCGCCGGCCTGCTCGCGGAGAGTCGGGCGCCCGAGCCCAAGCCTTTCGCGGCCCCCGCGCCCGCTCCTGAAAAGCCCGCTGCTGAAGAAAAGGATGAAGCAAAGCCATCGGGAGGGCGGAACCTGACGGAACGGGAGTCCGGGACGGCCTCGCTCGACAGCGCCCGACCCCCAGCGGGCCAGGATCGCGGCGTGCGGGCCAAAGGGCAACTCGAGGCGGCGCCGGAAGTGGCCTTGAAGAGAGCCACCCCGAGCCCACCCCTGGAGGCGGACCGCCTCTACCGTAACCTTCTCTTCCGGTCTGCGCAGACGCTCGCAGAGGCACGCGAGCTGCGCGAGGCCTGGAGGTCCTTCAGCCGGCTCCACCCCGAGGGCGCCCCCGCCGACGAGGCCAGGGTTAGGGTGGTGGAGACGGGGGCCCAAGCCTATCGGCTCGGCTCGGACCCGGACGACTTGACTCGGGTGCGGGACGACGCCCGGGCCTACCTGGAGCGCAAGGACGCGGCTCAAGCCGCTCGAGTAAGGGCGGTGCTGGAGGCGCTGGGGCTGCAGCCCTAAGCGGCGGTCCAGACTGGGGTTGACGTGGCAAGGCCGACCCTACGCCAGACCCGTGATTCGGGTCACTGAGTCGCTCGCGGGCCAGCGGTACACTTCACCCAATACTCGGGTCTAGGGCCCGATCCGCTCCTGCTCAGAGCAAACCCGGGGTAACCCGGAGACGCAGAGCCACGGGGCCCCCAGGGCCAGCCGAGCCACCAGGAGCCTTCAATGGTCCGAGCCCGTCACGGGCCGGAACAGGGAGGTTCACCGTGAAGGGCACGAGCGGCTGTGTCCTGGTCCTCATCCTCGTCGCCGGCCGGGCTCACGCCCAGGCGGTCAGCGTCCCCGTCGATGCGGCGGCGGGTCGACACCCGATCGACCCCCGAATCTACGGACTGGCCTATCCCGATCCGGCCTCCATCACCGACCTGCGCTGCCCGCTCTCGCGCTGGGGAGGCAACAACACCAGCCGCTACAACTGGCAGCAGAACGCGGACAACCGGGGCGCCGATTGGTACTTCGAGAGCATCGCCTACAGCAGCCCCAACGCCGGGGACGCCACCGACACCTTCATCTCCCAGGCCAAGTCGGGTGGCGCCCAGCCCCTGCTCACCATCCCCACCATCGGCTGGGTGGGGAAGCTGGGCCCGAGCCGTGGAAAGCTGGCGAGTTTCTCGATTGCCAAGTACGGACCCCAGACGGGCGCGGACTCCCAATGGTTCCCCGACGCCGGCAACGGCATCTCCAGCGGGACCGGCCAGCCCGTCACCGGCAACGACCCCAACGACGCCAGCGTCGCTTCGAACTCGACCTTCCAGCAGGGCTGGGTGCAACACCTCGTGTCGCGGTGGGGCACGGCGGCGAACGGCGGGCTCCTCTACTACATCCTGGACAACGAGCCCAGCATTTGGCACTCCACCCATCGGGATGTCCACCCCACGGGCGCCACCATGGACGAGATCAAGAACGACATCCTGGACTACGGAGCCCGGATCAAGGCCCAGGATGCCGGGGCCTTGATCGTGGGACCGGAGGAGTGGGGCTGGTCGGGCTACCTCTACAGCGGCTACGACCAGCAGTGGGGCGCGCAGCATGGTTGGTCCTCCCTGCCCGACCGGGCAGCCCACGGCAATTGGGACTACCTGCCCTGGGTCCTCGATCAGCTGCACCAGCACGACGTCTCCACCGGCCAGCGCCTCCTGGACGTTTTCACCGTGCACTACTACCCGCAGGGCGGGGAGTTCGGAAACGACACCTCCACCGCCATGCAGCTGCGGCGCAACCGTTCGACCCGCTCCCTCTGGGATCCCGCTTACGTCGACGAGAGCTGGATCGCGGACACCGTTCGGCTCGTTCCGCGCCTCAAGGCTTGGGTGACGACGTACTATCCAGGCACCGAGATCGGGATCACGGAGTACAACTGGGGCGCCGAGGGACACATCAACGGGGCCACCGCCCAGGCCGACATCCTGGGCATCTTCGGGCGGGAGGGCTTGAACCTGGCCACCCGGTGGACGACGCCGGCCGCCGCCAGCCCCACCTACAATTCCATCAAGATGTACCGCAACTACGACAATTCGGGCTCCGGCTTCGGTGACACCAGCGTCTCCGCGGCCGCCCCCAGCCCCGACACGCTGGCCGTATTCGCCGCCGAACGCACCGCCGATGGCGCCCTCACCATCATGGCCGTCAACAAGGTCCTCACGGGCACGACCGCCGTCTCCTTCCCTCTCGCCAACTTCGTCGCCGCGGGGACGGCCCAGGTCTGGCAGCTCACGTCGAGCAATGCGATCACGCGCCTCGCCGACGCCACCCTGTCGGGTTCGGCCCTGAGCGCTACGCTTCCCGCCCAGAGCGTCACGCTGTTCGTCATTCCCCCATCGGCGGCACCGCCCGCCCTCTCCATCAATGACATCGTGGCGGGGCCGACCAGCGCCATCTTCACGGTCAGCCTATCCGCGGCGAGCGCTCAGACCGTCACCGTCGCCTATGCCACCGCGGATGGCACTGCCACCGCCGGCGCCGATTACGTGGCCGCGACGGGCACCCTCTCCTTCTCCCCTGGAACCACCGCGCAGGTCGTTACGGTTCAGGTCATAGGCGCAACCCGTCTCGTCGACAAGGCGTTCCTCGTCAACCTGAGCACGCCCTCCGCGGCCACCATCGCCAAGCCTCAGGGCACGGGAACTATCGTCCACGTCCCCCCCACCCGGGGGTGGGAGGACGGCACAAGCGGCGTTACCTCTCACTCGAATTGCGGCACGGGAGCGGTCGAGCACTTGACCAGCCAGTACGTCGGCTACATCGGCATCACGGACGTCACCTTCCCCCGGGTCGGCGACATCTACTACTCCCGCGTGGTCGTGAGCACGGTGGGCAATGCCTGCGCGGGGACCTCGGTCCACGTGGAGGTGCTGCTCCCGCCGTCCACCCAGTTCGAGATCAGCGCCGGGCACCCCGTCCTCTGCTTCTCCACGAGCCCAGGAGGTGTGACCACCCCGATCGTGACCGGGTGCCCGCAGACCGTGAGCCAGGGGACTCACGGCTGGACGGTGGACTCGACTGATCCGGCACACCCCGGACCGTGGGCCCTACCCATGGGCTCTACGCTCGAGATCCGGTTCCCGGTGCGCACCCTCCAGAGGCTGAGCGGCAGCGCGACCAACTCGTATCTCCAGTCGTATGTCCAGGCCATGGACGGGGTGAGCAATCCTTGGGGGAACTCGACCCAGCCCGTCTCCGTCGGAGACAAGCCTCCCGGCTCACGCCTGGGCCAGGGAGGGGCCGACTTCGACAACGACCTCCGGGCGGATCCCACCGTCTACTACCAGGCCAACGGGCTCTGGTACGTCCGGAAATCGATGACGGCGTCGACCTTCTCTGTGTCCCTCGGAGGGACGGGCTATGCGTCCGTGTCGGGTGACTTCGATTGGGACGGCATCCCCGACGTGGCGGTCTATCACCAGAGCTCCGGGCTCTGGTTCATCCGGAAGTCCTCGACGGGCGCGACCTATTCGTACGGCTTCGGGGGCCCCGGCTTCACACCGGTTCCCGCCGACTACGATGGAGACCAACAGACGGACTTCGCCGTTTATCATCAGGCGAGCGGACTCTGGTACATCAACAAGAGCACGACCCTCACCTCGGTTTCCGTCGGCTTCGGGGGCACCGGGTACGCCCCCGTGCCGAAGGATTACGATGGAGACGGAAAGACGGACCTGGCCGTCTACCACCAGGCGAGCGGTCTCTGGTTCATCCAGCAGTCTTCGACCGGCTCGGTCACCACTACCGGCTTCGGCGGCCCCGGTTTCGTGCCCGTGCCCCGCGACTACGACGGCGATGGCAAGGCCGATCTCGCCGTCTTTCACCCCGCGAGTGGCCTCTGGTACATCCGGCCTTCGGGCGCGGGGCCGGACATCGTGCAGGGCTTCGGCGGGTCAGCCTACACCCCGGTCCCCGCGGACTACGACGGCGACGGGAAAGCCGACATCGCCGTGTATCACGAGGCGAGCGGGCTCTGGTTCATCCGGCAATCGACGACGGGCACAACCGTCTCCTTCGCCTACGGCGGCAGCGGGTTCACCCCCGTGAATTACTGAGGACGAGGGACCCCGGCGAGACAGGGCTTTCGGGCGCGGAAGCACCCCACTATTCACCACCCGCCCCGGGTGGGGGGTCGTTCTCCGCCCGATGCATCAGCGCGCGGGCTCAGCCCGCCTTGGGGGCGTTGGCGGTTGCGGGATTGGCGGCGAGCCGGCTGTGGCGCCTTCCGTACGCGACGTAGAGGGCGCCCCCAATGAGCATCCAGACGCCGAAGCGCACCCAGGCCGCCGAGGGCAAGCCCAGCATGATGTAAAGGCAGGAGGCGGCACCCGCGGGAGCCACGAACCAAATGAGGGGGGCCCGGAAGGGGCGGGGCCGCCCGGGATCCTTCACGCGCAGGGCGAGCACGCCCAGGCAGACGATAAGGAAGGCGAAGAGGGTGCCGATGTTGGTGAGATCGTAGGTCTCCGCGTCGTCCAGGAGGGTGCAGCCCACGGCCACGGCCACCCCCGTGATGATGGTGGTCACGTGGGGCGTGCGGTAGCGCGGGTGCACGGCCCGAAACGCGACGGGGAGCAGCCCGTCTCGGCTCATGGAGAAGAAGATCCTCGGCTGCCCGAGCTGGAACACGAGCAGCACCGCGGTCATGGAGATGATCGCGCCCAGGGAGATGATGGCCTGGCCCCAGTGGAGGCCGGCCACCTCGAAGGCCTTGGCCAGCGGATCCGATCCCTTGAGCTGCTGGTAGGGCACAAGTCCGGTCGCGACCAGCCCCACCACGACGTAGATGACCGTGCACACGGCCAGCGAGCCAAGGATCCCGATGGGCATGTTGCGCTGGGGGTTCTTTGTCTCCTCGGCCGCCGTGGAGATGGCATCGAAGCCGATGTATGCGAAGAAGACGATGGCCGCGCCCTGGTGGATTCCGGCCCAGCCGTTGGGTGCGAAGGGCGTCCAGTTGCGCGGCTCGATGTAGAGGGCGCCCACGCCCACGAAGAGGGCCAAGACCCCGAGTTTCAGGATTACCATCGCGTTGTTGGCGCGCGCGCTCTCCTTGATGCCGATCACGAGCAGCCAGGTGATGAAGCCCACGATCACCATGCCGGGGATGTTGAGCCCGAGGCGGTGGCCGAAGAGCAAGGGAAGCTCCCCCATCCGGTCCGGGAATGAGAAGAGCACGTTGCGGTAGCTGTGGGAGAGCCAGAAGGGGAATTCGATGCCGAAGACACGCAAGAAGGAGGTGAAGTAGTTGGACCAGGCGATGGCCACGGCCACGTTCCCTACCGCGTACTCCAGGATGAGGTCCCAGCCGATGATCCAGGCCACCAGCTCCCCCAGGGTGGCGTAGGCATAGGTGTAGGCGCTTCCCGCGATGGGAATGAGGGCGGTCAGCTCGGCGTAGCAGAGGCCGGCGAGAGCGCAGACCGCGCCCAGGAGAACGAAAGAGAGCACGAGGGCGGGGCCCGCGCCCAGCCGCGTGACCGTGCCGTCCGCTGCCGTCTCCCCCACCGCGGCGGTGCCGATGGCCGAGAAGATACCCGCCCCGATGACGGCCCCGATGCCCAGCATCACGAGGTCGAAGGCGGAAAGGGTGCGCTTGAGGCCGTGAACTCCCTCCGCCTCGTCGAGCGTGGCCTGAATATCGGCCACGCCCTTGGTCCGGAAGAGGGCGTTCGTCATGGCTCCTGGGTGGACACGAGGTGCGGGATCATAGCATGGCGGCTTTCGTCTACAATCACCGGCCAGGGAGGTGAGACCGCGTGCTGGTGGTGATGCGGAAGGACGCGACCCGGGAGCAGATCCGGGGAGTGGTGACGGCCATCGAGGCCCGGGGCTACAAGGCCCACCCGGTGCCGGGCGGCGAGCGGACCGCGATCGGCATCACCGGGAACCGGTCGGCCGAGGACCTTCCCGCCTTCGAAGGCCTTCCCGGCGTGCTCGAGGTCATCCCCGTCTCCCACGCCTACAAGCTGGTGTCGCGGGAGGTCAAAGCCGAGAACACGGTGGTGAGCATAGGCGGGGTCCGGGTGGGGGGAGCGGGCTTGGTTCTGGTGGCGGGACCCTGCGCGGTCGAGTCTCGGGACCAGATACTGACCGTGGCCCGCATGGTCAGAGAGAGCGGGGCCCACCTGCTGCGGGGGGGAGCCTTCAAGCCGCGCACCAGCCCCTACTCGTTTCAAGGGCTGGGCGAGGAAGGGCTCAAACTCCTGGCCGAGGCCCGGGAGGCGACCGGGCTCCCCGTGGTCACGGAGGCGGTGGACGGCGAGAGCATGGACCTCGTGGAGCGCTACGCCGACGCCATCCAGATCGGGGCCCGCAACATGCAGAACTTCTCACTGCTGAAGCGCGCGGGCCGGGCCCGCAAGCCGGTGATTCTGAAGCGGGGCATGTCCGCCACCCTTGAGGAGTTCCTCATGTCCGCGGAGTACATCCTCTCCGAAGGCAACTACGAGGTCGTGCTCTGCGAGCGGGGGGTGCGCACCTTCTCCGACTTCTCGCGCAACACCCTCGATCTCTCGGTGGTGCCAGCGGTGAAGGACCTCAGCCACCTGCCCATCCTCGTGGACCCCTCCCACGGCACCGGGCGGCGGGACAAGGTGGCCCCTCTCTCTCGCGCCGCGGTGGCGGTAGGGGCGGACGGGTTGATGGTGGAAGTCCACCACGACCCCAGCCGCGCCCTCTCCGACGGCCCCCAGTCCATCACCCCCGACATGTTCGGGGCTTTGGTCAAAGAGCTGCGCCAGATCGCTCCCGTTATCGGGCGTGGGCTCTAGCCCGCGGGTTCAGGAGCTGTTCCAGGGAGGAGGGGCCCGAGTTCCATGAGGGTCACCGGGCGCTGGCGTCAGCATTACCATCAACACCTCAGCCTGAGCCGGCAGATCGCGATCCGCGCCCTGCTCGCCTTTCTCCTGACCCTGGCCGTGGTCAGGGGCGTCACTTACTGCATCCACTATCACATCCTCCCTTTTCGTGATCTCGTCACCAAGAGCGGCCTCCACATTCACCACCTCTTCTGGGGCATCCTGCTCTTGATGCTGGTGGGCTTCGGGGCCCTGGCCACGCGCGCACCCGCGTGGCATCTCCGCCTCGCCCTCGCCTACGGCGTGGCCCTGGGCCTGACCCTGGACGAGTTCGCCCTCTGGCTGCGGCTGGCCGACGTTTATTGGTCTCCGGAGGGGCGCGAGAGCCTGGAGGCCATTGCCGTGGCCACGGCCCTCCTCGCGCTCCTGGCCGCGGGCTTGCCCTTCTGGCGGGCGGTCGCCCGCGATGTCCGTACGACGTTTGGCGGCCGGGGAGGACGCACCTGACACCCGGCGTCCGGGGCGTCCCCGGGCCTGCTCAGGCGTCCTTGAGCGCGATCGCCTTCCTCTCGAGCAGGCGCGAGAAGATGAGGAGGGCGTCCTCCTCCGACATGGGGCAGAGCTTCAGGATCGACTGTACGTCCCATTGCCCGTTCACCCGAGAGAGCACGAACCCCTCGTGGGGGTCGAAGTTCTCACGGGTGAGGGAAACGAGGTCCATGGCGAGGACGGGCACCTTGGTCAGGGGGACAGAGCGCAGCGCCTTGTCTCGGTTCCGGGCCTCCACGGCTGCGATGATCCCCTTCTTCGCATTCTGGTTCAGGCGGTCGAGGGCGAGCACCTCTTCGTAGGCCTGAATCGCGGCGTCGTAGCGCTTCTCCTGGAGGCGCTGGTAGGCGAGGCCGAGCAGGCCCTGGATAGCCCCGATGGGATCGGGGCTGGGCCCCTCCTCCCGAAGCTGGTCCACTGTCACCAAGCCCCGGCTGTGGAGGTCGAAGGCGAGGGCCGCGGTCTCAAACTCCGACCGGCGCAGCTCGAGGCTGATCTCGGCCAGGGTCTTGCCGGCCGCGGCCAGACCCAGGATCTGGCGATCCACGGGATCCTCGATGGCAACCGGCGCTCCCTGGACATGAAGGGTGAGGGCCATGGAGGGCAGAACGGTCTTGATCCGTCCCCATTCGTCCACCCGCCTGATGCCCTCCATGATCACGGGGGTGACCTGGCTCTCGAAATGGATAAGGACGTTCTGCGGGAACTCGCCCTCCTTGAACTCGAACTGGCCCTCCGACCACAGGAACAGGTCGTAGATCGTCTCCTCCGCTTTGGCCTTGAGGGCGGTCCGCAGGTCCTCCTCTTTCAGCACGCCTTCGGAGACGAGCACGGAGCCGATCAGGCGCCCCTTTTCCTCCTGGGCGAGCAGGGCCTTGAAGAGCTGCTCCTCCGTGACCAGGCGAAGACGGATCAGGAACTGGCCCAGCGACTCACGCGGGTCGTTGGACCAGGAGGAGAAGATGAGCCCGTCCCGCACCACGATGCGCTTCTGGATGGATCTTCGCTCGATGTGCAGGGTGCCCGTCTTTTGTCCACCCGCGATCCACTGAAGGATGTCGGGGAGGGCCATCGTCTTGAGGTTGCCGGTTAGGCCCATTGACGGAGGCGACCCGAAGGGTCAGCCCCGATCCCAGGAGAGGTCCCAAAAGAGGTAATCCCGCCAGCTCTCGGGAGCGCGGTGCAGGCCCAGGCTCAAAGTCAGGGAGGGCAGTGCATCCGGACGGCGGGGCTTGCGGATGAGGCGGAGGCTCGCCTCCTCGGGGGTGCGATCGCCCTTGAGGCGGTTGCAGGGGATGCAACAGGTCACGATGTTGTCCCAGCCTTTGTGTCCCCCGCGGGCCACGGGGATCACGTGATCAAAGGTCAGCTGGCCGGGCGAGAAGCGGTGTCCGCAGTACTGACAGCGGTGGTCGTCGCGGGCGTAGACATTGGTGCGGGAAAAGGGAACGTCCGCGAAGGGGCGTTTCATCCGGACGTGACGGAGCAGACGAAGCACCGAGGGGAGCTTCACCCGGACCGTGACGCCGCGGATCTCCCGGTCGTAGACGGCGATGACCTCCACCTTGCCCTGGAAGAGAAGGGTGATGGCCTTCTGCCAGGACACGATCCTCAGGGGTTCGTAGGTGGCGTTGAGGACGAGGGTGTGCTCCATGAGGCGGGTCCAGCAAAAAATTGTGCCCCTGGGCCCGAAGGCTGTCAACTCGGGCCCCCGCCCCCCCGGCATTGACCCGGCTCCCTGGGGGGGGATACAATCTCTTGGCCGCCGGGGGGCCAAGCTCTGGGCCACAATCTGCTGGCGTTCGGCGAGGTGCAGTTGGGCATCCCGCGCCGGGAACGCAAGCCCCGCTTCCCTTCCCCGCTACCCGCGACAGGACGCCTTTGACGAGGCGGCGGCTCCGCTTCGGCAACGGGCTCGATCTGGAGCTCGCCCTTGGCGATGAGGCCCCCGCGGGTGCAGAAGTGCTCGTGGTCCCCCAGGATGTGAACTTGATCATGGGGGAGGTGACGGTCATCGAGGAAACGGGGGAGAGCCCCGGGGAAGCGGTGGCGGCGGCCGCGGCCACCACCACCCCCCGGGCCCAGGGCTCGGTCGTGGTGGGCCCCCGGCGCCCTGGCCTCCCGCTCGTCTTCCAGGCCGTGGTGTACGACTTCCAGCACTCTCCGCCGACCTGCGAAGAACACGTGTTTGCGGCCCTGCTCACCGCGCTCGAGGAGGCCCGCTCGCGGGGTGTGCGTTGCCTGGGCGTCCAACCGGTGGGCACCGCCCACGGGGGGCTGAGCGCGGAGCGCTTCCTGAACGTGCTCAGCCAGGTCTGCTACTCCGCGGCCGAGCTGGGGACGAGCCTGCGGCGGGTCTACGTCCTCCTGGCCTCCGCGGAGGAGCTGGGGCGGTACGAGACCCTGCTCGCCGAGGCCATGAGCGAACGCCGCCTGGCTCCCTGAGCCCCTCTCCTCAGACGATCAGCATCGCGTCGCCGTAGCTGTAGAAGCGGTAGCCCGCGCGGACGGCTTCCTCGTAAGCGGCGAGGACCCGTTCGCGGCCCCCGAGGGCGCAGACCAGGAGCAGGAGGGAGGAGCGGGGCAGGTGGAAGTTCGTGAGAAGGGCGTCCACCACCCGGAAGCGAAAGCCGGGAACGATCACGAGGCCGGTCTCGCCCTCGCCTTCACTGACCTCGCCTTCCTTTGCCGCCGTTTCCAGCGCGCGCACGGTGGTCGTGCCCACCGCCACCACACGCCCGCCCCGAGCCCGGGTGCGGCGGAGGGCGGCCGCGGTTTCCGCGGGGACCCGGTAGGGTTCGGTTTCCACACGGTGGTCCTCCACCTGGGCCACGTGCACGGGCCGGAAGGTGCCCGGCCCCACGTGGAGCACCACCTCCGCGCGCTCCACGCCGCGCGCCTCCAGCGCGGCCAGGAGCCCAGGCGTGAAATGGAGGCCCGCGGTGGGGGCGGCCACGCTGCCCGTCTCGCGGGCGTAGACCGTCTGGTAGCGCTCCCGGTCTTCGGGGCGGTCCGGCCGCCGGATGTAGGGGGGAAGGGGAGTGTGGCCCCGGCGCTCCAGGACCACGGCCGGATCGCCCGCACACTCCAACCGCACGCGGCGGCGCGCGGAATCGTCCCCCGTAGCCGACGACTCGATGCGGAGGGCGAGATCCTCGGCCACGATCACGCGCGTGCCCGCGCGCAGCCGGCGGCCCGGCCGCACCAGCGCCTCCCAGACGCCGTCGCCCAGGGGGCGGATCAGCAGCACCTCCGCCCGGCCCCCCCCCTCCCGCTGGCCGAGCAACCGCGCGGCGAAGACGCGGCTACGGTTGACGACGAGGAGATCACCCCGGGAGAGGAGCGCGGGCAGGTCGCGGACGACCCGGTGACCAACCTCCGCCCGCGCGCGGTCCAGGACCATGAGCCGGGAGGCGGCGCGGTCCGGCAGCGGCTCCTGGGCAATCGCGCCGGGAGGCAGAGCGTAATCGAAGGCGTCGATCCGCAAGGGTCAGAACAGCTGCTTCTGCCCGGGGGTGCCCTCTGGGGGCACGCGGCCGAAGTGCTCGTAGGCCCGGCGGGTGGCGATGCGCCCGCGGGGCGTGCGGTCGAGGAAGCCGATCTGCAGCAGGTAGGGTTCGTAGATGTCCTCGATGGCGTCCGCCTCCTCGCTGATGGCGGCGGCCAGGGCGCCCACTCCCACCGGCCCCCCCCCGAACTTGTCGATGATAGTGAGGAGCAGCTTGCGGTCCACCTCGTCGAAACCGTGGGCGTCGACCTCGAGGAGGCGTAGCGCGTCCTCCGCCACCGCGGCCGTGATGGCGCCGTCGGCCCGCACCTGGGCGAAGTCGCGCACCCGGCGCAGGAGGCGGTTGGCGATGCGGGGGGTGCCCCGGCTGCGGCGCGCGATCTCGCGCGCGCCTGCAGCCTCGATGGGCACGCCCAAGATGCGGGCGGAGCGGTTCACGATGAACTCGAGATCGGCCTCGCTGTAGAAATCAAGACGGTGGACGATGCCGAATCGGCTGCGGAGGGGAGCGGTGAGCAGCCCCGCCCGGGTGGTGGCGGCGATGAGGGTGAAAGGCTTGAGGGGGATCTTCATGGAGCGGGCGCCGGGGCCGGTGCCGATCATGAGGTCGAGGCGGTAGTCTTCGAGGGCGGGGTAGAGGATCTCCTCCACCTTGGCCTCCAGGCGGTGGACCTCGTCTACGAAGAGGATCTCGCGGGCGTCGAGGGCGGTGAGGAGGGCTGCCAGATCGCCCGCCCGCTCGATGATGGGGCCGGCGGTAGCCTTGATAGGAACCTTGAGCTCGGCCGCGATCACGTGGGCCAGGCTGGTCTTGCCTACTCCGGGGGGACCGAAGAGGAGCACGTGGTCCAGGGCGTCGCCGCGGTTGCGCGCGGCCTCGATGGCTACCCGGAGGTTGGCCACCACGGCGGGCTGACCCACGTACTCGTCGAGGTCCCGGGGGCGGAGCGACTGGTCGAAGCGAAGGTCGTCGTCGAGGGGGCGGGGGGAGACGAGGCGGGGGTCGGTCACGCTTCAGGCCTCTAGCGTCCCGAGAGTATCCGCAGGGCCCGCCGCAGCAGGTCCTCGAAGCGGGCGTCCCCGCCTTCGCGCAGGGTCTTGTCCACCCCCCGCTCGGCCTCTGGGCGGGAGTAGCCCAAGTGCAGGAGGGCGGAGACCAGGTCCTCCCTGGCGCCTCCCTCCGCGGGGGCCGGCTCCGTCGCGGGTAGTAGGCCAGCCACTTGATCCTTCAGCTCCACGACCAGGCGCTCGGCCGTCTTCTTTCCGACCCCCGGAATCCGGGTGAGGCGAGCAAGGTCGCTTCCGCGAAGGGCGGCCAGGAGCTCGGGAGCCTCGATGCCGGAGAGGATGTTGACCGCGAGCTTGGGCCCTACCCCCGCCACGGAGATCAGGCGCTCGAAGAGGGCTTGCTCGCCGGCGCTCAGGAAGCCGTAGAGGGCGAGGGTGTCCTCCCGGACATGGGTGTGGATGCGGAGACTCACCTCCGCGCCTTCCTCCCCGAGGCGGTAGAAGGTGGAGAGGGGAATGGCCACGCGGTAGCCCACGCCCACCACGTCCACCACCGCCTCCTGCGGTCCCTTCCGTAGGAGGCGTCCCCGGAGGTGGCCGATCAAGAGCGGAGTCCCGCTTTGCCCCCGTCGGGAGAGGGGGAGAAAGCGGCCGCGCCGAGCAGGCTCAGGTGGGCGTGGCAGAGCGCCACCGCCAAGGCGTCCGCGGCGTCGCCCGCCTCTCCCTCTCCAGGCAGCTCCAAGAGGCGGGCGACCATGAAGGCCACCTGGGTCTTCTCCGCCCGGCCGAACCCGGTGACTTGGACCTTCACGGTGGCGGGGGAGAAGGCATGCACGGCCAAGCCCGCCTCCGCTCCCGCCAGGAGCACGACGCCCCGGACGTGGCCGAGCACGAGGGCGGTGCGGGTGTTAGCGGAGTGGAAGACGTCCTCCACCGCGAGCACGGCCGGGCGGAGGCGGGAAATCAGCTCCGCGACCCCCGCGTGGATGAGGCGCAAACGGTCGGCCAGGTCCAGGCGGGGGGGGGCAGCGAGGACGCCCTTTTCCAGGAGACGGTGGCGTCGGCCGTCGGTGTCGATGGCTCCGTATCCAGTGCGGAGGGATCCGGGATCGACCCCGAGGATGATCATGCCCGGTGGCGTCTAGCCGGCGGCGGCAGCCGCCTCCATCTCCTTATCCGAGACGTCGAAGTTGGCCCAGACGTTCAGCACGTCGTCGTTGTCCTCGAGAGCCTCGATCATCTTCAGCATCTGCTGGGCCTTGGCACCCTCCAGCGTGATGCTGTTCTCCGCGTACTTCCCGAGCTGAGACTCCTCCGGCTCAAGCCCCGCTTTCTTGACTGCCTCCAGAACCGACTCGTAGGCGCCGGGGGAGGTGAAGACCTCCCAGGTCTCGCCCGCAGCCACGATGTCCTCGGCCCCCGCCTCCAAGGCCAGCTCCATCAGCTTCAGCTCGCTCACCTTGTCGTGCGCGATGGCGATGAACCCGCGGGGCTTAAAGAGGTAGGACACGCTTCCCGCCGTGGCCAGGTTACCCCCGTACTTGGTGAAGGCGTGTCGGATTTCGGAGACGGTCCGGTTCCGGTTGTCGGTCGTGCCCTCCACCAGGATGGCGACCCCCCCCGGTCCGTAGCCCTCGAGGGTGATCTCCTCGTAGGAGGTGCCTTCCAGCTCGCCTGTCCCCTTCTGGATCGCCCGCTTGATGTTGTCGGCGGGCATGTTGACGCTCTTCGCTTTGTCCACCGCGGTCCGGAGGCGCGGGTTCGAGCCCAGATCACCCCCGCCTATGCGCGCGGCGATCGACATCTCGCGGATGATCTTGGTGAAGACTTTCCCGCGCTTGGCGTCGAGCGCGCCCTTCTTGTGCTTGATGGAGGCCCACTTGGAATGTCCGGACATGCCACTCTCCTGCTCGCTTCTCTGGCCAGAGTCTAGCACCGAGAGCGGGGCCAGCGCACGCGCCTCCGCCCAAAAAACAGAAAGCCCCGGCGTGCACGCCGGGGCTCGATATGAAGGAAAAATCCCGGCAACGTCCTACTCTCCCACCAGGCTACCCTGACAGTACCATCGGCGCTGGAGGGCTTAACGGCCGTGTTCGGAATGGGAACGGGTGTGACCCCTCCGCCATGGTCACCGGGATGAACTTGTCAAACAAGACTCCCGAAGATCCTGACCGTCGTAGGCAACGATGCCCTTCACGGTTTCCGACAGTATAAACATTATGGTCAAGCCTCACGACCGATTAGTACCCGTAAGCTGAGAGCATTACTGCTCTTGCACACCGGGCCTATCAACCTTGTCGTCTGCAAGGGGTCTTTAGGCAGGTTACCCTGCGGGAGACATCATCTTGAGGTGGGCTTCACGCTTAGATGCTTTCAGCGTTTATCCCGACCGAACATAGCTACCCAGCCGTGCCTCTGGCGAGACAACTGGTACACTAGAGGTTCGTCCATCCCGGTCCTCTCGTACTAAGGACAGCTCCTCTCAAGTCTCCTGCGCCCACAACAGATAGGGACCGAACTGTCTCGCGACGTTCTAAACCCAGCTCACGTACCGCTTTAATGGGCGAACAGCCCAACCCTTGGAACCTGCTACAGCTCCAGGATGCGATGAGCCGACATCGAGGTGCCAAACCTGGTCGTCGATGTGAACTCTTGGACCAGATCAGCCTGTTATCCCCGGCGTACCTTTTATCCGTTGAGCGATGGCCCTTCCATTCAGAACCACCGGATCACTAAGCCCTGCTTTCGCACCTGCTCGACTTGTAGGTCTCGCAGTCAAGCTCCCTTGTGCCTTTGCACTCGACGGCTGATTTCCAAACAGCCTGAGGGAACCTTCGGGCGCCTCCGTTACTCTTTAGGAGGCGACCGCCCCAGTCAAACTACCCGCCTAGCCATGTTCCTCTCCCCGATAAGGGGAGTAGGTTAGAACCTAAGAGCGTCAAGGGTGGTATCTCACCGTCGGCTCCTCCGAGCCCGAGAGCCCGGAATCAAAGCCTCCCACCTATCCTGCGCAGAACGCACCCAAGTTCAAGGCTAGGGTGCAGTAAAGGTGCACGGGGTCTTTCCGTCTAGTTGCGGGAAACCGGCATCTTCACCGGTACTACAGATTCGCAGTGCCCCTCGTTGAGACAGCGCCCAAATCGTTACGCCATTCGTGCAGGTCGGAACTT
>DATMML010000138.1 GCA_035570235.1 Vicinamibacteria bacterium
CCCCGCCGCCTTCGTTGATGTGGTTCAAATAGGCCTTGGCTCCGAGCACGGTCTGCGTGCCCAGAGCGTTGGCGGGGCCCTCGAGCGCAGCGCAGGAGCCAATGAGGATCTCGGACGCCGTGACACCCTCCGTCTGGGCAGAGCTGGTCCGGGCAGCGGCGAGGAGGGCGGCCCCGCTCAAGAGCAGGGATGCCAAACGCCGGCGGGTCGGTCTCCCGGACCTGCGGCCATCGCGCATATCGGCCGTGCTCTCTGCGCCTGAGCTCATCTCGTAAGCGGGAGGAAGCTGGAGCGAGACTACTCCCGCGCCCGCGTCGGGGTCAACTCTGCGTCTTCCCGCAGCATCCTAGTGGCCCGCATGAGGCAAATCGATCGAAAGCCTGGATACATTGTGAGGGGCCCCTGTAACTCAACTTGATTGGCCGAGCCTCCTGGAGCCAGCGCTGATGTCATCCTTGGGGAAACGATGACATGTGGAGATGATGCGCGTACCGCCCGGCCTCCCGACCGGTCGGGGTATGATCGAAGTCAACCGTGGCGGAGAAGCCGGTCGACAACACGCCGCGGGGACGGCTGCGCGCCCTTTACGACTGGGTGACGGGAGCGGTGCTGTCTCCGCATCCCTCTTCGATGCTCGAGATCACGCCCCCCCGCGAGGGCGTGCCCGCTCGCATCGGGCACTATGCGATTGCCCGGAAGCTTGGAGAAGGCGGGATGGGCGTCGTGTACGAGGCTCGCGACGAGCGGCTGGAGCGCACGGTCGCCGTCAAGAAGATGTCGTCGCTCGTGGGCGACGAGACGGCGCGCAAGCGCTTTTGGCGCGAAGCCCGGGCCGCGGCCGGGGTCAACCACCCTAACGTCTGCCAGCTCTACGAGATCGGCGAGGACAGCGGCGAGCTGTTCATCGTCATGGAGCTCCTGGAGGGGGAGGCCCTTTCCGAGCGGCTGCGGCGAGGACCTCTGAGTGTCGCCGAGACCGTGCCGATCGGCCTGGGAATACTGGCCGCCCTCTCGGCGCTGCACGCTCGCGCCATCATCCACCGCGACCTGAAGCCGTCCAACGTGTTTCTCACCCCCCACGGCGTCAAGCTCCTCGACTTCGGCCTCGCGCGGCCGAGCGACGCGGAGCTCGCGCGATCGCTCAGCTCGGCCGCGGAGCTCACGCGCACCGGAATGCTGATAGGCACCCCCCGCTACATGGCTCCCGAGCAGGTGACAGGGGAAGGCGTGGACGCCCGCAGCGACCTGTTCGCGGTGGGGGCCATCCTGTTCGAAATGCTTGCCGGCCGCCCGGCGTTCGGCGGCCGTAACGTCGTGGAGATCCTCCACGCCACCCTATACGAACAGCCCCCGGCCCTCACGGGCTCGCCGGCCGTGGCCGCGGCCGACCGTGTGATCCGCCGGGCGCTGGCCAAGCGTCCCGCGGAGCGACCGGCATCGGCCGATGTCATGACGGAGGAGCTGCGCGCGGTCCGCGGCACCAACGGGGACGACACGCCGGCGCTGGCCCGCGCGCTGACGCGCCTCGTGGTCCTGCCGTTCCGCGTCTTGCGCCCGGATCCCGAAACGGACTTCCTGGCCTTCAGCCTGCCCGACGCCATCGCGACATCCCTCTCCGGGATCGGCTCGCTGATCGTGCGCTCGAGCGCGACCGCCGCCCGCTTCGCGGGAGACGCGCCGGACCTCAAGGCTCTGGCCGCGGAGGCCGACGTCGACCGGGTCGTGATGGGAACGGTGCTTCGCTCCGGCGATCAGCTGCGCGCCGCGGCTCAGCTCGTCGCGGCCCCGGAGGGGACGCTGCTCACGTCGCACACCGTCCAGTCGTCGCTGGGAGACCTGTTCCGGCTGCAGGACGACATCGCCCGGCGGGTCGTGGAGGCGCTCTCGCTCCCCCTCGGTGTGGTGGAGGAATCGCCGACGCTCGACGCCCCGCGCAACGCCCGGGCTTATGAGCTCTACCTCCGGGGGCACGAGCTGGCCCGGACCTACGACCAGCTGCCGCGGGCCCGTGACCTGTATCAGCGCTGCGTGGAGCTGGACCCCGGCTTCGCCCCCGCTTGGGCCCACTTGGGCCGCTGCCACCGCGTGATCGGCAAATACATCGACAACTCCACGGACGGCGAGGCGCGTGCGGAGGAGGCCTTTCGCCGGGCCCTCGAGCTGAACCCGCGGCTCTCCGTGGCGCACAAGTTCTACGCGCACCTCGAGGCGGATATCGGCCAGACGAAGACGGCGCTCGTGCGCCTGCTGACCGAGGCGGACCGTCACGGCAACGATCCCGAGCTGTTCGCGGGGTTGGTTCACGCCTGCCGTTATTGCGGACTCTTCGAGCAATCCATCGCCGCCCACGAGGAAGCAAGGCGGCTCGACCCGAATGTCCCCACGAGTCTTGAGCAGACCCTGCTCATGAGGGGCGACATCGAGCGGATCTTGGTGATCAAGCCGCCGGCCGTGGTCGCAGGCGCAGACGACGGGATCCGGGTCATCGGCCTCGGTCTGGCCGGCCGCCTTGACGAGGCACGGCGAGGGCTGGTTTCGATGCGCCAGGCCCCACGCACGCCCGCCTTTGTATCGTGGATCAAGTGCCTGGAGGCCTGGCTGGATCGGCGCCCGGCGGACATGCTGGCCGCTCAGTCCGCATTCAGCGGGCTGAAGATCATGGACGACCCGGAGGCCATCTTCCAGCAGGGGTGGCTGTTCTGCGACGCGGGCGAGCATGTAGGCGGCCTCGACTACCTGCGGCGCGCGGTAGACAAGGGGTACTTTGTCTCGCCGACTCTTGCCGGCCGCCCGCAGTTCGACCCCTTGCGGGGCGATCCCGCTTTCCAGGGGCTCCTGACCAGGGCCCAAGCGGGCCGCGAGGAGGCGCTCGCCGCGTTCCGGGAGACCGGCGGCGAACGACTTCTCGGCTTGTGACGGAGAGGGCGTGAAGACTCTGGCCCGGCCCCGCGACAAGGCCGAGATTCTCCGCCGTCTGCGGGACGTGCGTCCCGACGGTGTCCGTCGCTGGGGGCGAATGTCCGCGCACCAGATGATTTGCCATCTGGGTGACTCCATTCGCATGGCCTTGGGTGAGAAGCCCGTGAGCCCGGCCACAAACCTGCTTCAGCGCACGATCGTCAAATGGGTCGCCCTCTACCTTCCGCTGCCTTGGCCCGCGGGAATCGCGACGCGGCCCGAACTGGACCAGGCGCTCGGGGGCAGTAGACCGGGCGACTTTGGGGCGGACGTCGCGCAGGTTGAGGAGCTATTAGAGCGCGCCGCCGCCTCGCCGAAAAGGCTCGACGGGCAGCGACATCCGATATTTGGCCGGATGTCTGACGGCGCGTGGCTGCGTTGGGGTTACGCTCATACGGATCACCACCTTCGGCAGTTCGGTGTGTAGCGCCCCCACGATGCCCTCGGTTACTGCGCTCCGGTGGCTGGGCCGGTCGGTTGTGCGCTCCACGCTCCGCGGTGCCCGTCAAAGAAGGCCGCCCGCCGTCTATAATGCGCACGCTACACCATGTTTTCGGCCCTTGGAGCGAGTCCGAACGGGAGAGCCAAAGCTGCAGCTCACGAGCACCGGTGCCTCCGAGCGAGGGGGGTCGGCACTCAGGACGATGGCGCGGCCGCGCCCGGCCGGCATGAGCGGGACATCCCAAGGTAGCCGCGCCAACTCCACCGTCTAGGAGGAGGACTCTATGGCCGATCAGCGAGATCTTTTTCCGGGCCTGGGCCGACGCGCCTTCTTGGGCCTGGCCGCGGGCGTGGCCGCCTTTCCAAGCATCGCTGCGGCGGTGGCCAGGGACGTCTCCCCGGCCAAGCGAAGAATGCTGCAGGTGAACGGGTACGCCGCCTGCGCGGAGACGCCGCTCGACGCGCTCACGACCTACCTCACTCCCAACGACCTGTTCTTCGTGCGCCAGCATTGGATTCCGCTGGCCCCGGACCTCAAGAGCTGGGCTCTTACCGTAGACGGTGAGGTGGGAGCGCCGCTCAAGCTCTCCCTCGCCGAGCTCAACGCGATGCCGCAGACGACGGTGACCTGCGTCCTCCAGTGCGCAGGCAACGGACGAGGCTTCATGAAGCCGGTCGTCCCCGGCGTGCAGTGGCAGTTCGGGGCGGTGGGGAATGCGCGCTGGACGGGCGTCCGGGTCAAGGACGTTCTCCTCAAGGCCGGCCTGAAGGGGACGGGCCAGCACCTGCATACCTTTGGCACCGACAAACCACCCGGCAAGGTGCCGCCGTTCTACCGGAGCCTCGAGATCGAGAAGGTCCTGGAGGACGGCGTGATCGCGCTCAAGATGAATGGCGAGGCGCTCTCCATGCTCCATGGGGCTCCGGCGCGGCTGGTGGTTCCGGGCTGGGCCGGCGACCACTGGATGAAATGGCTGGAGCGCTTAAGCCCGCAGAAGGATCCGCAGAAGGGCTTCTACATGGATGTCGGCTACCGCTTCCCCAACAAGCCGGGCGATCCGGGCGTGACCTTCAAGCCGGACGAAATGCGCCCGGTCACGGAGCTATTCGTGAAGTCCAACATCTCGGATGCGCCGAAATCGGCCAAGGTGGGTCAGGCGGTCAATCTACGCGGGTTCGCTTTCTCCGGCGCGCCGGACATCAGCAAAGTTGAGATCAGCGCCGACGGCGGGGCCACGTGGAAGAATGCGGCCCTCGATCCTGAACACGATCCCTACGCGTGGCGCCTCTGGACCTTCCCCTGGAAGCCCGAGGCCCCCGGAAAGGTCACGCTCTGGGCGCGCGCCACCGACAGTCGGGGGAGCGTGCAGCCCAAAGAGGCGGTATGGAACCAGAGCGGGTACCTCTACAACGCTTGGCACTCGGCGGACATCGAGGTGACGGCATGAGGAAATTCTGGCCGACCTCAATCTTCCTCGGAATCGTGATCGGCGGCACCGCTTTCACTGCCGGCTGGACCCAGTCTGCCAAGGGGAAGGGTGGGACGCCGTTCGACCCCAAGCTCCCGATCTTTGGCACGCGCCTCGAGGTGCTGCCGGAGGGCCCGGGCAAGGAGATTGCCGACCGGGCCTGTCTGAGCTGTCACTCCACGGACATCCTCAGGCAACAGCGGCTCTCCGAGGCCCAGTGGACCGCCTCCGTCAACAAGATGGTCGGCTGGGGAGCCGAAGTGCCGGAGGAGGAGAAGGCCAAGCTGGTCAAGTACTTGGCGCTTCATTTCGGCCCTAGCAACGACCATTTTCAGCCGGTAGCGACCCGGCCCATCGGACGCTGAACGAGACGTGCCCTGGGGCGGTTGTCTCTTCACCCGCCTCGGGTTTGCCCTCCCCTCACGCAGCCTCGACTAGAAACTCTTGTCGTCCGCGGTTGGTCCGTAGATGGATGGGACGGGCGCGCCGTTCAGCCGCAGGTAGACGGTGAGCTGTCCGCGGTGGTGCGCCAAGTGGGTGAAGGTATCCGCAATGAAGATGGACCTGGGGTTCTCCGCGACCACTCTCCCGGCCACGAGGAGCCTCCATGGCGTCATCAGGAACTCGTCGGTCGTGCTGCGGAGGGCGTCCCGTCCCCTGGCCGTGGACTCGTCGAGGGCCTGAAGCAGCTCGCGGGTCGTGCTCCATTCCTGCGGCCGGTAAGTCGAGCCTCCTGGCGGGTTGAGGTCCAGCTCGCTCTGGTTGATCATCATCGCGAGCCAGGACGGCATGGTGGCGACGAGCGTCGACAGGGAGCCTAGCGGCATCGACTTCTCGTGCGGTTTCCAGTCTCGCCGTCCTTCCGGAACACGCTCCAGGGCGCGTCGCGACAAGGGAGCTTCTCGCTCCAGTTGCGCGGAAAAGAATTCGGTCATCTTCATGCCGGCTCCTTCGGTGGGGCGAGAGCGCCCCGGATCCGCTAGGCGCAGACTAGCCGACGATGATATGTCAGAGCCTGACACAATTGAACGGCGAAGATCGAGGGCCGCGAAATTTCCATGGAAGCCGACTGACTGCTCTCCGCCTTGCTGTTGCTGAGGCCTGCTACTCCACCACGATCGTCATCTTCATGTTGCCGTGGCCGGCGCCGCAGAAGTGGTCACAGATAGTCGTATAGCGGCCGGGCGTCTTGGGAGTGACGTCGACGGTGGTCGTTTTTCCCGGAGCGATGTCCTCGTCTATGCCCAAGGGCTTCACGAAGAAGCCATGGGTCACATCCTCGGTCGTAAGCTGCAGCCTCACGGTCTCGCCCTGTTTGAGCGTGATCTCCTTGGGGCTGAACTCAAATCGCTTGGCGGTGATGGCGATGACCTTTGGTTCTTCCGCAGCCCGCAGGCCGCTGCTGGTGAGGCCGGCCGCCGCCACGATGAGCAGGGCCGCTGTCAGTCGAATCTGTGGACGCACGTGGCTTCTCCTTTCCTAGAGAGACGGGTTCTTCAGCAACTGGTTGAACCCCTCGGTGCCGGAGAACTCCCGCGCGTCGAGCGAGACCTCGCTCACCTTGACGGTTGCTCCCTTTTGCCCGGGGGCCGCCTGCACTTGCCGGATGCCTAGGTTCTTGAACGGCTCGGCTTTGTCGAACGGGATGGCCTTCTTGTCGGCCACGCCCTGGGGGTCGGGGAACGCGAAGCAGAGCGAGCGCGCCGCAAAGAGCTTCGCGCTGCCGATCGTCTGCTCGTGCTCACGGTGGATGTGGCCGTAGAGGACGGTGACGTTCTCGTAGGGCGCCAGAAGGGCCATGACCTCGTCGCCGTCGCGTGTGAACCACTCCCAGTCGGGCCGCAGGTCGAAGAGGGGCCGGTGGGTGAAGACCACGATGGGCGCCGTCTTTGGGAAGCGCGCCAGATCCTTGGCGAGCCAGGCGCGCTGCTCCGCGCCGACCTCCGGCTTGGCCCGGGAGACGTTGTCGAGGGCGATGAAGTGGAACCCTTTGTGGTCGAAGGAATAGGAGGTCGGCCCAAAGACGTTACGGTAGAGGTCGCCTCCGTCGAGGCCCGCGTCGTGCTCGCCGGGAACCTGATAGACCTTGGGCACCTTGAGCCGGCCCGCGATCTCCTGAAAACGCCTCATCCGTACCGCGTGTTCCCCGGGCTTCTCGGTGTCGTGGGTGAGATCGCCCGTGAAGAGTACCAGGTCGGGCGCGGGCGCGAGCCCGTTGACGACCTCGACCGCACGCTCGAACGCCGACGTCCCCAGGGCGCCATCCCAGCCGACGTGGGTGTCGCTGAGCTGGAACACCCTGAAGGGCGCCGGCCGCTCCCCGTTCTGCCGGCCCAGGAGACGCGCCATCTCGGCCCCCTCGGCACTTCGGGCCAGGTGCGGGGCCATGGTGTAGAGGGCCCCCGCTCCGAGCGAGACACCTGAGACTGTCAAGAACTTCCGCCGATCCATTGGACTGCCTCCCTGGGGGCCGCTGGCGACCCCATTCGTTCGACCCGCCCCTGCTCTCCTAGACTCGGCTCCTTCCGGGTTTATTCCACGCTTGTTGCCGTGCCGGCTCCCGCGCCCTCCGGGTATCGTGGGGTTGGAATAAGATGGCCTCCCGGGCGGTCCTCTCGGGTGGGAACAGCGGATTCCGGAGAACGGAGTCTCTTGGCGGATTCGGAAGAGCGAGCGCGATTTGAGGAAGTCGTGTTGCCACATATCGATGCCGCCTACAACCTCGCGCGCTGGCTGGTCCGGGGTCACGCGGAGGCCCAGGACCTCGCCCAAGAGGCGATGCTTCGGGCGTACCGCTTTTTCGGGGGCTTCCGGGGCGGCAATGCCCGGGCGTGGCTATTGAAGATCGTGCGCAACACCTGCTATTCGTGGCTCGAGAGCGCGCGCGCCACCCGGGACGCCGCCGAGTTCGACGAGGAGGTCCATGGCGTAGCGGAGGTGACGCCCGAGTCCCTGGCGATCGCGGGGGCCGATAGCGAGCGCTTGGCGCGCGCTCTCGACGGTCTGCCCGCAAAGTTCAAGGAAGTGCTCGTGCTGAGGGAGCTCGAAGGCTGCTCGTATAAGGAGATCGCGGAAGTCACGGGAATACCGATCGGTACGGTGATGTCGAGCCTCTCGCGGGCCCGGCGCCGGCTCGAGCAGGCCCTGGGCGCCGGGGAAGGGAAGGGAGCCCCATGAGCTGTGGCCAGGCAGAGTGGCTGCACGGCTACTTTGACGGCGAGCTCGACGCGGCGCGGGCCGCGGACTTCGAGGCCCATCTCGAGGGCTGCGCCGACTGCACCCAAGCTTTGGCCGTCCAAACGGCCCTGCGCACCGCGCTCGGCGCCGCTGATCTCTACGCGAGGGCACCCGCCTCGCTTAGGTCGAGCGTCGGGGCCCGGCTTTCAACCCCCCGCGCCGCCTTCGTTTCCCGGGCACCCTCCTGGCGGGGTTTGGCCGCCGCCGCATCGCTGGTGCTCGTCCTCGTCGGCGCCTGGCGAACCATGGTTTGGCGGGCGGACGTCGCCGAACGAGAGGTCGGCAGGCAGGTTCTCGACGCGCATCTGCGCTCGCTCCAGCTGAACCACCTGACCGACGTCGCCTCGACGGACCAGCACACGGTCAAGCCCTGGTTCGTGGGGAAGCTGGACTTCGCCCCGACCGTGGTGGACCTGTCCGCGGAGGGATTCCCCCTCGTCGGCGGACGGCTGGATGTGGTGGGCGGACGTTCCGTCGCGGCTCTGGTCTACAACCGACGGAAGCACGTCATCAACGTGTTCGTCTGGCCGTCGGAGGAGTCCGACGGGGCCCCGCGCACGGGCGAGGAGCGGGGCTATACCTGGACCTACTGGACGCGGGGCGGAATGACGCTTTGCCTCGTCTCCGATGTGGCGGCTTCGGATCTGGCGGAGCTGGCTCGACTGCTCACGCGATCCTGACCGGGCCGTGCCGTCCTAGGGACGCAGGAAGTCGGCGCCCCAGACCAGCGTCGCGCCCAGGTGTCCGGCAACCGCAATGAGGGCCGCGGCCCCGAAGAGCCCGGCCTGGTAGAGGACCAACCAGTGCCTGGACGGAGCGCGAAGCTGCGTCGAGACGACCGCCGCCGCGACGGCTGCCGTAGCGCCGGCCACCCCTACCCACCGGTGCCATTCGAGCAGCCGGGAGGGCTCGACGAAAGGGGCGGAAGTGAGTGCCCACCCCGCGACCGCGGTGACGAGGGCCGAGGCCCCTCCCGCCCGAGCGTTCGCGACGCCAAGGGCGCGCCAGGACTCGCGATGCGTCAGGATGGCAACGAGCTCTGCGGCGGCCGCCCCAAGCACGAGGCCGATTGGAAAATGAAGAACGAGCGGGTGAAGCTTGCCGATGA